>NC_015677.1:3870000-4070193 GCF_000215705.1 Ramlibacter tataouinensis TTB310
CGAACGGCTCGGCGATGCGGCCGTGGTCCGCCTCGGGGACGCAGAAGCCGGTGTCGCGCAGGCCCAGCGGCCCGAAGACGGCCTCGCGCAGCAGCTCGCCCAGCGGGCGCCCGGCCACCTGCTCCAGCAGCGCGCCCAGCACGTCGGTCGCGCGGCTGTATTCCCAGGCCGTGCCCGGCTGGTGCGCCAGCGGCAGCGGGCCCAGGGCCTGCGCCAGCTGCGCGTTGCTGAGGCCGCGCGAGCCTATGCGCGCGCCCTGGTAGGCCTCCTGCAGCGCACCCGGCTCCCAGCCGTAGGACAGGCCGGCGGTGTGGCGCAGCAGGTCGTGCACGGTCGCTTCGCGCGCCACCGGCGCCAGCCGGCCGTCGGCGCCCAGCACGCGCTGGCCGGCAAAGGCGGGCAGCCAGCGCGAGACCGGCTCGCCCAGCAGCAGCCGGCCCTGTTCCACCAGCATCAGCGCGGCCAGCGAGACCACCGGCTTGGTCATGGAGTAGATGCGGAAGATGCTGTCGCAGGCCATGGGCGGCGCCCCGGACCCCGGCCCCTGCCGGCCCAGCGCCTCGCACAGCGCGGTCCGGCCGCGGTGCTGCACCCAGGCCACGGCACCCGGCATCCGCCCGGCGTCTATGCGCGCCTGCAGCGCGGTACGCAGGGCGTCGAAGGTCGCGGCAGCTTCCATGGGTTTCAGCTGAACACCGTGAGCACGCCGGTGTAGCCGTACAGGTGGTGCCGGGCGATCTCGCCGCCGGCGAAGAAGCCCACCAGCGGCACGTCGCCCAGCGCCCGGCGCACGATCTGCAGCTCGGCGCTGGGCCCGCCGAAGTGCGGGCCGCCGCGGCCGGCGCAGCTGACGTAGACCGCGCCGGCGATGCGCCGGGCCGGGTGCGGCGCCGCCCGCGGGTCGGGCGCCGCCAGGGCCGAAGCCACCGGCAGGCTCATCTCCTCGGGCTCGAGCTCCTCGCGGATCTCGGCGCAGATGCGCACCAGGTCGGCGCGCGCCGCCTGCGCATCGCGCCGGCAGAACGCCATGCGCATGCCGGGCTCGACCTTGTCGGCGATGGCGACGCCGCGCCGGCCCGGGTCCAGGCCGATGATGTGCCGCACCACCACGTCGGCGCCGAAGCTGCCGGTGCGCGCCACGGCGTCGGCCCCCGGCGCGGTCAGGCCCACCAGGGTGGCGCGCAGCGTGGCCATCGCCGCCTGCGGCTCGTCCAGCGTGATGCCCAGGTCGGCCAGCAGCACGTCCAGCGCCGGCTCGCCGTCCAGGGTGAGGATGACGTTGGCTTGGGCCTGGGTGACCTCGCGCTGCGGCGCCACCGGCTGGCAGCCCTGGGTGACGCGCGAGACCAGGGCCACGCCCTCGCCGAAGGCCACGCCCGACAGGCCGCCGGTGAACACGCCGCTGGCCGCGCCGTGCCCCTTGATGTTGCCGTTGCCGCCGACGGCGAACTGCACCGTGGGCCCGCGGCTGGACGCCAGCCCGCCGAACAGGTAGCCGGTGGCGGTGCGGGCGGCCATCTCGCCTATCAGTTCGGCGACGTCGGGCGTGCCGGCATCGGCGTGCACCAGCGCCGTGTGCGGCTCGAAGCCCATGCCGTCGCCCACGCCCAGCGGCGCCACGCCGGAGAACACGCGGTACCGGTCGGCCGGCACGCCGCACAGCATCACCGCCAGCGCCGGCTCGTCGAAGTACTCCACGTTGCTGGAGGCGATGCCCACGCCCACGGTGCCGGACCAGTCCGTGACCTCGGGCAGCTCGGCCGCCAGGTGGTCCAGGATGTCCTTGGCGTGCGCCGCGTAGTGGTCGGTGATGTAGAGCAGGCCCAGCGTCGGCGCGGGCGTGTACTCGGGCAGCGCCATCTGGGCGCGCAGCTGCGCCAGCACCAGGCCGGCGGCCATGGGCCATTGCGGGTGCGTGGCATGGCCGAAGGGGAACAGCTTCACGGCGACGCTCCCTGCGCTCAGCGCGCCGCCGTCTTGCGTGCCGGCTTCTTTTTGGCCGGCGCCTTGGCGGGCGCATCCGCGGGAGCGGCCCCGCCTCCTTCGCCCGCGGTCTTGGCCGCCGCCGGGTCCACGCCGGCGGCCGGGCTGCGCGCGGCGAAGTCGGCGCCCTTTTGCGCCGCGTCCTGCATGGCGTTGGCCGCGATCTGCTGGAACTGCTGCGTCAGCGCGCCCCACCATTGCAGCGGGTCGATGGCGCCGGCGGGCTTGCCGCCGGACGCCTCGCCCGTGTCGGTCGCCGGCTGGGCCCGGCCGGTGCCCAGGGCGTCGGCTGCCTTGAGCTTGAGCGCGTTGGCCACCTCGCCCATGCTGACGTTCATGCCCTGCAGCGTGGCCAGGGTCATCTTCTGCACCTCCAGCGCCTGGATGGTGGCCGACAGGGCCTTGGTGTTCTGGTCCAGCCAGAAATGCACGGCCCGCAGCTCCTGCAGCCGCTTGTCCAGCTCCTCCACGTTCAGGGTGGGCGCGACCCAGCTGGACAGGTTGGGCATCTGGGGCATGGAGGAGCCGGCGCCCTTGGCCAGGTTCTGCAGGAAGTCGAAGCCGGGCACCAGTTTGCCGAAGCCGAAGGCGTTGTTCGAGTCGCTCATCGCACGCTCCACAGAGTTCGAAAGGAGCTTATCAGGCGCGGGGCCGGCGCAGGGCTCAGCACCTGCCCGACACGCTTCCGGCAATCCAGAGGCTTGCCTTCCGACACCCGTCCGAGGCCACGCAGGTGGCCCTGGAGCCGCGGGTCTCAGTGCTTGTGCTTGTGAGATTCAGGCTCCAGCAGGCGCATGCCGCCGGCGGGCGATGGCGCGCGGGCGCTGACCGGCACCTGCAGGTCCAGCTTGCGCTCGGCGCCCTTGGCGTCGCGGAACACCAGGCTGATGGGCACGGTGGTGCCCTGCTGCAGCGGCGCCTTCAGGTCCAGCAGCATCAGGTGGTAGCCGCCCGGCCTGAGCTCGACCGGCCGGCCCGCCGGCAATTCCAGCGCCGGGATGGCACGCATGCGCATCACGTCGCCCTCCAGCTTCATCTCGTGCACCTCGGTCACGCCGGCGGCGGGCGAACTGGCGCCCACCAGCGTGAGCGGTTCGCGGGCGGTCAGGCGCATGAAGGCGCCGCTGCCGCGCTGGCCCTGCACGCTGGTGCGGGCCCAGGCGCCGTCGACCTGGACGATGTCGCCGGCGGCGGAGGCGGCGCCCGCGGCGAGGGCGAAGGAGAGGCCGAGAAGCATGTGTCGGATGGTCATGGGGGCTCCAGTGTCAGTGCTTGTGCGCGCCCGCGCCGGCGGCGGGCAGGATGTCCAGCATCACGGCGGGGGACTTCAGCGCCGAGGCCGGCTGGCCGGGCCGCGGCACCTCGACCCAGTCGTGGCGGCCTTCCTGGCAGACCTGGCGCACCGGCCACCAGATCGCGCCGGCCTGCTGCGGCATGCGCGCGGCCAGCACGAACTCGTCGAAGTGGTCGGCAGACAGCATGTCCTGGGGGCCATTGGCCGTCCAGGTCACACGCACCACATCGTCGGTCACCGCGCGGCCATGGTAGGTCTCGGGCTGGGCCAGCTTGTCACGCACGATCTCCAGCGTCCAGCCCGGCTTGGGCATGGGTCGGGCGCCGCGCACGCCGGCAGGGATCTCGACCGTGACCTGGCGGGTTGGCGAGCTGCCGCAGCCGTGCGTGATCCTGAAGCTGGCCTTGTAGTGGCTGCCGGCAGTGGCGGCCTGCCATTCCAGCGCCACGTGGGCGGATGCGGGCAGGGCCGTCAAGAAGGCAGCCGCCAGCAGCGCGGCCGCAACAAGATTGGGGCGAAAGGGATTCGTCATCGGGGCTCCTGGGGTGGCGACGGCATGGGCCGTCCGCCGCCGGTTCATGGGGAAAGTCCGGGCACGCCGGCAGGCGGCGCAGACCGGAATCAGGCCAGGAGCGGAACGGGTGGCCCTCGGGCCGGCAACGGCGCCGCGGTGAGCGCGGCGATGCGCGCGGCGGGAATGGGCTGGAGCGCGTGGCCCAGCGGCAGCGGCATGGCGGCCGCCACGGGCGCGGGCGCGGGGGGCGCGCCTGCCGGCGTGCACAGCGGGCAGTCCAGTGCCTGGCTGGCGCCTGCAGGGCCGCCCTCATCGACTGTCATCAGCTTCATCACGCCGCCGGCGCAGACCAGCTCGACACCCTGCGGCTGCACCACCGGCGAGGCCAGGGCCGCGCCCAGCGACAGCGCGAACCACGCCAGCACCAGGCGGGCGAGGCGGCGGGCGTTGCGCAGGGCGTGCATGGCGCGATTATGGGCGGGTCCGGTCAGAACCGATGGACCAGCACCAGGCGGAAGCTGCGCGACTCGATCGGGTGGAAGTGGATGTCGGCCACCGGCCCGGCTTCGCCCGGCAGCTGGGACTCGTAGTAGTAGTCGATGGCCGAGACCTGCCGGTCGGTCAGGTTGTAGCCCTCCAGCTCGATGCGGGTGCTGGGGCTGAGCTTGTAGCCGATGCGGCCGTTGAGCGTGGCCGTGCTGCCGGAGCGCACGCTGTTGTCCTCGATCAGCGGGCGCGGGCCGAAGTAGCGCAGCTGCAGCGCGCCGAACCAGGGGCCGACGTTGTCCACCGCCGCCGCGATGGACGCGACGCCCTCGACCGCGCCGGGGATGCGGTTGCCGGCCGGGTCGCTGCCCCGGAAGCGCGCCCGCGCGAAGGCCAGGTCGGCGTCCAGCGTCAGCCAGCGGTTGGGCTTGTAGTAGTTGGAGAACTCGAAGCCCACCCGGCGGCTGGGCCGCCCGGCCTCCGTGGTGCCGGCATCGCCCACGAACACCAGCTCGGAAGCCAGTTCCAGCCGGTAGACCGAGAAGCTGGACTGCAGGCCGGGGACCAGCTCGCTGCGCACGCCCAGTTCGTAGCCGGTGGAGCGCGCCAGCGGCGTCACGCGGTCGGCCGGCAGCCCGGTGGCCGGGTCGGTGGTGATGGTGGTGCCGCGCGCGTCGTTGCTGTGGAAGCCCCGTCCCGCGCCGGCGTAGAACTCGGTCTTGGCCCAGGGCCCGAAGATCAGGTTCAGCTTGGGGCTGAACTGGCGGGCGTCGGCGCGGCCGCCGTTCTCCGGCCGGTCGCTGCGCACGTCGAAGCGGAAGGCGTCGGCGCGCACGCCGGCCACGGTGCGCAGCCAGGGCAGCCAGCGGGTGGCGTTCTCCAGGTACAGGCCGGCGCTGCTCTCGACGATGTGGTCCTCGCGCACCGTGGCCAGCCGCTGGCGCGCGACGGTGGTGTACAGGCCGTTGTAGATGTTGTCGTTCTGCAGTTGCAGGCCCACGGTCGTTTCGGACTCGCGGCCCATAAACGGCGTGGCCCAGGTATGGCTGGCGTTCAGGCCGGTGGTGGTGCGCCGGTCGGGCTGGGCGAACTGGTCGCCATTGACCGGGTCGTTGAGGAAGTAGGTGAAGTTGGAGAACAGCTGCAGCCGGTTGGCCACCGCGTAGGCGTTGACCTTGGTGGCGCCCGCGGCGGTGGTGCGCTGCCAGCCGCCCGACAGGCTGTAGCGCTCGGCGCGGCCGCCGTCGGTCTGGTCGATCGCGTCGAAGCGGTCCAGCCGGCCGGCCTGCACCTCGCGCAGCGGGAGCTGGTCGGTCGCATGCCAGCGGCCGCGGTAGGCCATGCCGGTGAGGTTGAAGCCGTTGGCCGAGCTGCCCTGGCTGTAGCGCAGCACGGCGTTGACCTTGCGGTAGTCGTCCTCCACCACCCAGGGGCCGTCGTTGTGGAACAGCTCCAGTGCGTACAGCAGGTGGCCGTCGCCGAGCTTGGGCGAATCCGCCAGCAGGGTGCGCCGCCAGCCGTACTGGCCCAGGCCCACGCTGGCGATGCCCCGCTCCAGCCGGTCGGCATAGGTGATGTGCACGGCGCCGGCCGAGGCGAAGTCGCCCTCGGCCGCGTAGAACGGGCCCTTGCGGTACTCCAGCAGCGTGGCCAGCTCGGGGATCAGGAAGTTCAGGTCGGTCCAGCCCTGGCCGTGCGCGTGGCTGCGCTGGTTGACCAGCATGCCGTCGATGGTGGTGCGCAGGTCGGTGCCGTGGTCCAGGTTGAAGCCGCGCAGGTAGAACTGGTTGGCCTTGCCCTCGCCGCTGTGCTGGCTGACCACCAGGCCGGGCGTGGTCTCCAGCAGTTCACCGGGCCGGTAGACGGTGCGGGCGTCGAGCTGCTCCTGTGTCACCACGCCGGTGTTGGCGGTCTCGGCCGTCTCCAGCTGGCTGGTGCGCGAGCCCTGCACCGTCACGGGCTTGAGCGTCCCGGCATCCTGGGCGCGCACGGGCGCAGCCAGGGACAGGGCGGCGGCGGCGAGCGCGCCGAGGCGGAAGACGGTCACGGGGGTTCCCAAGAAAAAAGGATGAGATTGCGATCATAGGAACAGCCCTTGCGCGCGCGGCCAAGCCCCCGCGCCGCAGGATGGTTCTTGTGGCGCCGCCCCGACAGGAGCCGTTCAGAACCGCGGCGCGCGCCGCTCGCGCAGCGACGCCAGGCCTTCGTGCACGTCCGGCCCGCCGAAGCCCATGAATTCCAGCGCCAGCGAGGTGTCGAAGACCGGGCCGGCCTGGCGCAGCCAGTTGTTGAGCGCGTACTTGGTCCAGCGGATCGCGGTCTGCGAGCCGGCCGCCAGCCTGTCGGCAATGGCGTAGGCGCGCGGCAGCAGCTCGGCCTCCTCCACCGCCAGCGACACCAGGCCGATGCGCTCGGCCTCCTCGCCGCTCACCGGCTCGCACAGCAGCAGGTAGTACTTGGCCTTGGCCATGCCGCACAGCAGCGGCCAGACGATGGCCGCATGGTCGCCGGCGGCCACGCCCAGGCGGGTGTGGCCGTCCACGATCTTCGCGCTACGGGCCGCCACCGAGATGTCGGCCAGCAGGCCGGCCACCAGGCCCGCGCCCACCGCCGGGCCGTGCAGCGCGCTGACGATGGGCTTGTCGCAGTTGATCACGTTGTAGACCAGCTCGCGCGCCTCCTTCCAGACCCGGGTGCGGGTCTCGAAATCGGCCGCCATGTCCTGCACCAGCCCCAGGTCGCCGCCGCCCGAGAAGCCCTGGCCCTCGCCGCGCAGCACGGCCGCGCGCACGCCCTCATCCTGCGAGACGTCGCGCCAGATCTCCGCCAGCTCGCGGTGGCCGTCGTGGCCGGCCGTGGGCAGCTTGCCGTTGGCCGCCCGCATCTGGATGTCCAGCACCGCGCCCCCGGGCCCGCGGCGGCTGATGTGCAGGGTCTGGTAGCGGCCGTAGTCCATGCGCCGGTCTCCTGGTTTTGGGTGTAATCGGGGGATGGCTAGCTTATTCCACCTCGCCTTCCACGTGACCGACCTGGCCGCGGCGCGCCGCTTCTACGGCGGCGTGATGGGCTGCGCCGAAGGCCGCAGCACCGACACCTGGGTCGACTACGACTTCTTCGGCCACCAGATCTCGCTGCACCTGGGCGAGCCGTTCAAGACCACCCGCACCGGCCGGGTGGGCGACCAGCTGGTGCCCATGCCGCACTTCGGCCTGGTGCTGGCGCTGCCCGAGTGGCGTCAGCTGGCCGACCGGCTGCGCCAGGCCGGCACCGAGTTCGTGATGGAGCCCCAGCTGCGCTATCCCGGCCAGCCGGGCGAACAGTGGACCATGTTCTTCTGCGACCCCAGCGGCAACCCGATCGAGGTGAAGGGCTTGGCCTCGATGGACGGCCTCTACGCGCGCCAGTAGGCCAGGTCCTACAAACGCTGTTGACCCGAGACGCTGGCGCCGGCGGCCCGGGTTTGTTACGGTCGTTGCCCATGACTTTCGCAGACCTCCTGTGTCCGTCCTGCGCCCTGTTCCTGGACTTCGACGGCACGCTGGTGGACATCGCCCCCCAGCCCGAGGCCGTGGTCGTGCCGGCCGGGCTGATCGACACCCTTCAGACCCTGCACGGCTACCTGGAGGGGGCCGTGGCCGTGATCAGCGGCCGGCCGATCGCGCAGATCGATGAATTCCTCACGCCGCTGCGCCTGCCCGCCGCCGGCGTGCACGGCGCCGAGCGCCGCCGCGCCGACGGCGAGCTGCTGCTGCTGGCCACGCCGCCGCTGCGGCAGGTGGAGGACGCCGCCCGTGCCCTGGTGGGCCAGCATCCGCGGCTGCGCCTGGAGCTCAAGCGCGGTTCGGTCGCGCTGCATTACCGGCAGGCGCCGGAGCTCGAATCGCGCTGCGTGCAGGCGCTGCAGGAGGCGGTGGACCAGTCGCCGGGCCTGACCCTGCTGCGCGGCAAGATGGTGGTGGAGGCCAAGCCGGGCGGCGCCAGCAAGGGCCGGGCGATCGAGGAGTTCCTGCAGGAGCCTCCCTTCCTGGGCCGCACGCCGGTGTTCATCGGCGACGACATCACCGACGAGGTGGGCTTTTCCACGGTGCAGCGGCTGGGGGGGCTGGGCGTCAAGGTGGGCGAAGGCGCCAGCGTCGCCTGGCAGCGCATGGCCAATCCGGCCGTGATGCGCGAGGAGATGGAGCGCGCCGTGTGCGCGCAGATGCGAAAGGCCGGGTCATGAGCCGCACGGCCGTTCCGAAGGCTCATGGCACCGCAGCCCACAGGGCGGAGGTTTCCCGATGACCGCCGGGCGGCTGAAGCCCTCGCTCGACCTGGGCGTGATCGGCAACTGCGCCTACAGCGCGCTGGTGGACGCGCGCGGCGGCATCGTCTGGTGTTGCCTGCCGCGCTTCGACGGCGACCCGGTGTTCAACAGCCTGCTCGACCCGAGCGAGAACGGCGCCTTCTGGACCATCGAGCTGGAGGACTTCGAGCGCAGCGAGCAGTTCTACGAGCCCAACACCGCGGTGCTGCACACCCGCCTGTACGACCGGCAGGGCCAGGGCATAGAGATCACCGACTTCGCGCCGCGCTTCGTCAACCGCGGCCGCACCTTCCGCCCGCTCACGCTGGTGCGGCGCGTCAAGGTGCTGGGCGGCTCGCCGCGCATGCGGGTGCTGCTGCGGCCGCGCTTCGACTGGGGCCGGCAGAAGCCCCAGACCACCCAGGGCAGCACCCACATCCGCTACGTCGGCGCGCACACCACGCTGCGGCTCAACAGCGACACGCCGCTGTCGTACCTCCTGTCCGAGTCCTTCTTCGTGGCCGACCGGCCGATGAACTTCATCCTGGGCCCGGACGAGACGCTGCTGACCGGCATCGAGGACACGGCGCGCGGCTTCGAGCAGGAGACCGTGGCCTACTGGCGGGCCTGGACCCGCGCGCTGTCGCTGCCGCTGGAGTGGCAGGAGGCGGTGATCCGCGCCGCCATCACGCTCAAGCTGTCGCTGTTCGAGGACACGGGCGCCATCGTGGCCGCCATGACCACCAGCATCCCCGAGGCGGCCGACAGCGGCCGCAACTGGGACTACCGCTACTGCTGGCTGCGCGACGCCTTCTTCGTGGTGCGTGCCCTCAACAGCATCAGCGAGGTGGCCACCATGGAGGACTACCTGCGCTGGCTGAACAACGTGATCGTCAGCTCGCGCGGCGGCCACATCCAGCCGCTGTACGGCATCGGCATGGAAAAGGCGCTGCCGGAGTCCATCCTGACGCACCTGCCGGGCTACCGCGGCATGGGGCCGGTGCGCGTGGGCAACCAGGCCGCCGAGCACTTCCAGCACGACGTGTACGGCAACATCGTGCTGGGCGCGGCCCAGGCCTTCCACGACCAGCGCCTGTTCCGCCGCGCCGGCCGCACCGAGTTCGGCTACATGGAGGCGGTGGGCGAACAGGCCTTCCGCATCTACGACACGCCCGACGCCGGCATGTGGGAGCTGCGCACCCGCGCGCGCGTGCACACCTCGTCGGCCCTCATGAGCTGGGCCGCCTGCGACCGGCTGGCCAAGATCGCCGCCACGCTCGCGCTGCCGCAGCGGCAGCGCTACTGGCGCGAGCGCGCGGACGCGATGCGCGAGCGCATCCTGCGCGAGTCCTGGAGCGAGGAGCGCCAGGCCTTCGCCGAAAGCTTCGGCGGCCGCGACCTGGACGCCAGCGTGCTGCTGATGGCCGAGGTCAACATGATCGACCCGAACGACCCGCGCTTCCTGGCCACCATCGCCGCGCTGGAGAAGACGCTGTGCGACGGGCCGTACATGCGCCGCTACGAGGCGGCCGACGACTTCGGCAAGCCCGAGACCGCGTTCAACATCTGCACCTTCTGGCGCATCGACGCGCTGGCGCGCATCGGCCGCAAGAAGGAGGCGCGCGAGATCTTCGAGGTCATGCTCAAGAGCCGCAACCCGCTGGGCCTGCTGTCCGAAGACACGCATGCCGAGAGTAGCGAGATGTGGGGCAACTTCCCCCAGACCTATTCCATGGTCGGCCTGATCAACGCCGCGGTGCGCTTGTCGGCGTCCTGGGACACCGTCATCTAGCGCCGCCATGCCGCGCCTGGTCGTCGTCTCCAACCGCATCGCCGACCCGCGCAAGACGGCGGCCGGCGGCCTGGCGGTCGCGCTGGCCGAGGTGCTGAACAACACCGGCGGCATGTGGTTCGGCTGGAGCGGCAAGGTGATCGAGCCGTCGGCCGGCGGCAAGGCCGGCGAGGGCGAGGTGCACACCCAGCAGGCCGGAGCGGTGAAGCTGGTGACGGTGGACCTGGCCCGCGAGGACTACGACGCCTACTACGTGGGCTACTCCAACGGCGTGCTGTGGCCGGTGTTCCACTACCGGCTGGACCTGGCCGACTTCGACGCCGGCTACATCGGCGGCTACCGGCGGGTCAACCAGCTGTTCGCGCGCAAGCTCGCGCCGCTGCTGCAGCCGGACGACGTGATCTGGGTGCACGACTACCACCTGATCCCGCTGGCCGCCGAGCTGCGCGCCCTGGGCTGCCAGCAGCGCATCGGCTATTTCCTGCACATCCCGCTGCCGCCGCCGCTGATCCTGGCGGCCATCCCCGGCCACGACTGGCTGGTGCGAGGCCTGTGCTCGTACGACCTGGTGGGCTTCCAGAGCGAGGCCGACCACCAGCACTTCTGCCGCTACATCCAGTCGGAGGCGGGCGCGCAGGACGTCGGCGGCGGACGCTGGCGGGTGTTCAACCGCACGGTGCATGCCGGCGCTTACCCCATCGGCATCGACGTCGACGAGTTCGCCGCCGTCACGCAGGCGCCCGAGGCGCGCGAGATGTACGAGCGCATGAGGCGCGAGTACTCGCGGCGCAAGCTGCTGGTGGGCGTGGACCGGCTGGACTATTCCAAGGGCCTGCCGCACCGGCTCAAGGCCTTCCGCGAGCTGCTGCAGAAGTACCCGGAGACGCACAAGAGCGCCACCCTGATCCAGATCGCCTCGCCCAGCCGCGAGGACGTCAGCGCCTACAGCGACATCCTGCACGAGCTGGAGAGCCTGTGCGGCTCCATCAACGGCAACTTCGGCGAGCTGGACTGGATGCCGGTGCGCTACATGCACCGCACGGTGGCGCGCGCCCGCCTGCCCGGCCTGTACCGGGCCAGCCGGGTGGCCCTGGTCACGCCGCTGCGCGACGGCATGAACCTGGTGGCCAAGGAGTTCGTTGCGGCGCAGGACCCGGAGGACCCGGGGGTGCTGGTGCTGTCGCGTTTCGCCGGCGCGGCCGAGCAGCTGAAGGAGGCCCTGCTGGTCAACCCCTATGACAAGGAAGGCACGGCGGGCGCCATCCAGGTGGCGCTGCAGATGCCGCTGGAGGAGCGGCGCCAGCGCCACCAGGCCCTGCTGGCCAACTGCAAGCGCTTCGACGTGCACTGGTGGTGCGACACCTTCCTGGACACCCTGCGCACGGCACAGGCCGAGGAATCCGGCACGCCCTGGCTGCGGCTTTGATGCGGGCTGGGCAGCCGATGGATGTCACGACGGCCTGGATCCCGGCCGCACACCGCCATGCACGGCCGCGAGCACGGCCAGCATCGCGAAACCGACCGAGATGGCAGCGGGGAAGAAGGCCGCTCCGAACACATCCATCCCAAGGCCGATGACGGGTGGGCCAACGACGCCACCCACGCCGCTTCCCATCGTGAGGGCGGCGCTTCCCGCCAGGAGAGCCCCGCCTCTGAAATGATCGCCCAGCAAAGCCGTTGCGACGGTGGATACGCCGTAGGCTAAGGCGCCCCAGACGAACAGGAACGGCATGAACAGCGGTGTTGGGGCGACGGCGCCCAGGCACGCCGCGCCGGCTGCGGTGAGAGCCGCGCAGCCCGCGAGCACCCACTTGCGCGGATACCGGTCGGCCAGCCATCCGATCGGCACCTGCAAAACCACATTGCCGATGTTCAGAACGGCGACTGCGACTCCCATCTCGCGCAGGGCCACGCCTTGGTCCACGCCATAGGCCGGAAGAAACGCCAGGGTGGCGTGGTCAAACAGGCCGAACAGGGCCGTTGATGCGACCAGGATCGGCGCAAGGGGAAGAAACCGCAGGACCGAGACGCTCTCTTCCTTTTTGAAAGGCGGCACGCGACGACGCCACATCACCAGGCCGATGCAGGAGAGGACCAGCAGGCCCGAGAGCAGGCCCAGCCCTGCATCGCTGGAGAAGTCCACCAGCGACAGCAGCAGGGGGCCGCAGGAGAAGCCCGCCGCGAGGAACGTGGTGAAGATGCCGATCACCTTCCCGCGCTGCGCCGCGGGTGTCAGGCAGGCGATCCAGGCCTTGCTGACGATGTAGAACCCGGCGATGGCCATCCCCCACAGCAGGCGCGCCAGCAGCCAAACGCGGGGATCCTCCCACTGGGCCATCAAGAGGAGGAGGAGCGCTCCGCCCAGGGCGCAACCGGTGGCCAACGCAAACGCGCTGACCCGGCGCGTCAGCAAAGGCACGGCGAAGGCGCCGACGATCAGGCCCAGCGGCGTCATGCCCGCGGACAGGCCCACGAATGCGGAGCTGTATCGGTGCTGCTTGAGCAGGACACCCATCAAGACCGGGGTGCCCCCCACGGCGCCCGCGAACAACGCCACCAGCAGCGAGATCACCACGACATCGAGCCAGCGGACCTCGTCAGGCGACGTCAAGTTACTGGGCATGGGATGCCATCCACATCAGTCTGACCAGCCAGCATTTTGCCCGGGGCAAGGCCAGAAGCCGACCGGCGCGCGGGGACAAAGACATCCAAAGCCGGCGGCCGTCCGTAAAGGACTGCAGCAGGGACAGCGGTCCCTGTCATCCACAAACAGGAGCATCCCCAATGAAGAAGATTCTGATCGCCGCCTGCGCGGCCTCGCTGCTGGGCGCGTGCGCCAGCGGCATGAACAACAGCGGCTCCGGCGCGGGCATGGGCGCCTCGGCATCTGCCTCCGCCAACACCAAGATGGTGGGCGGCGCGCCCATGTTCCCCAGCAAGGACATCGTCGACAACGCGGTCAACTCCAAGGACCACACCACGCTGGTCGCCGCCGTCAAGGCCGCCGGACTGGTGGACACGCTGAAGTCGCCCGGCCCGTTCACCGTGTTCGCGCCGACCAACGCGGCGTTCTCCGCGCTGCCGGCCGGCACCGTGGACACGCTGCTCAAGCCGGAGAACAAGGCCACCCTGACCAAGGTGCTGACCTACCACGTGGTGCCCGGGCGCGTCGACGCGGCGGCGCTGGCGCGGCAGATCCAGGCCGGCGGCGGCAAGGCCATGCTCAAGACGGCCAGCGGCGGCACGCTGACGGCCACCATGAGCGGCCCCAACGTGCTGATCACCGACGACAAGGGCGGCGCGGCCACCGTGACCATCGCCGACGTCTACCAGTCCAACGGCGTGATCCACGTGGTCAACAAGGTGTTGCTGCCGGGTTGATGGCGCAGGCCGGGCCCCGCGGCCCGGTTTTAGACTCGACGCATGAAGCTCATCATGCGTCGCGCCGCGTGCGCCCTTCTCCTCTCGACCGGCGCCGCGGCGCCGGCCTGGGCCCTGCAGGCCTGCGAAGTCGACGGCACGCCCGTCGATACCGCCATCGGCAGCAGCACCCGCGGCAAGACCGGCTGGCTGCGCTGCCGCGACGCCGACTCGGGCCTGCTGCAGCGCGAACAGGAGCTGCGGGACGGCGCCTTCGTCGGGCGGGTGCGCTTCTACGACAAGGGCCGCCTGCAGCAGGAGCACTCGCTCAACGCGCGCGGCAACAAGCACGGCCCGGCGCGCGAGTTCGGGCCCGCCGGTCAGGTGCTGCGCGAATCCAGCTACGAGGACGGCCGCGAGAGCGGCCTGGCGCGCAGCTTCCACCCGGACGGCAGCCTGCGCCGCGCCGGCTTCCACGCGCCGCCCGCGGGCGAACAGGCCTTCGCGGAGTTCCTGGCGGGCGGCAAGCTGTACGACATCCGCTGCGGCAGCCGGCCGCTGCTGGCGCCGGCCGTGGACGATGCCGCGCTGTGCGGCTTCGGCGGCGCCGCGCCTTCGCAGGTCGAGCTGCACGGCGGCGATGGGCGGGTGCGGCACCGGCTGCGCTACGCGGGTGGCCAGGCGGTACGCGCCGAGTCGCTGCACGCCAACGGCCAGCCCAGCGTGGTCGAGGAGCTGGAAGGCGGCCGCCGCACCGAGCGCCGGTTCTCGCCCGAGGGCGTGAAGCGCCGCGAGACCGCCTGGGTCGCGGGCGAGCGCGGCGCGGTCAAGGAGCTGGAGCAGGAGTTCTCGGAGCGCGGCAGCCTGGTGCGCGAGCAGCGCTGGCAAAGCGGCGAGCCGGCCAGCGAGCGCAGCTTCTACCTGAACGGCCAGCCGCGCAGCAGCACCGAGTGGCGGCGCGAAGGCGCCCGCGTGCTGCGCACCGTGAGCCAGTTCCACGACAGCGGCGTGATCGAAAGCCGCGGCAGCTACGAGCAGCTGGCGCGCGGGCGCAGCCTTCCCGCGGGCAGCCACCAGCGCTTCGACGAGCAGGGGCGGCTGGCGGCCGAATCGGTCTACGACGGCCAGGGCCGGCTCTCGCGCGAGCGTGCCTGGGACGCGGCCGGCCAGCTGGTGCGCGACGACGAGGTGTTCGAGGACGGCTCGCGGCGGGCGTTCGCGCGCTAGGCGCTACGCCTTCGCCGGCGGCGCGATCTTCTGCTCGATCGCGCCGAAGAGGCTCTGGCCGTCCCTGCCCTTCATCTCGATGCGGATGGTGTCGCCGAACTTCATGAACTCGGTCGAGGGCTTGCCGTCCTGGATGGTCTCGATGGCGCGCTTCTCGGCGATGCAGCTGTAGCCCTTGGGCCATTCCATGCGGCCGTTGCGCTCCTCGCCCTTGTTGCTGACGGTGCCCGAGCCGACGATGCTGCCGGCGCGCACGTTGCGCGTCTTGCAGATGTGGGCGATCAGCTGGCCGAAGTGGAAGGTCATCTCCGGGCCGGCCTCGCACAGGCCGACCTTGCGGCCGTTCCAGCTGGACTGCAGCGTCAGGTGCAGCCGGCCGCCCTGCCAGGCGTCGCCCACCTCGTCCAGCGTCACCGCCACCGGGCTGAAGGCGGTGGCCGGCTTGCTCTGGAAGAAGCCGAAGCCCTTGGCCAGCTCGGCCGGGATCAGGTTGCGCAGGCTCACGTCGTTGGCCAGCATCAGCAGGCGCACCCCCTCCAGCGCCTGCTCCGGCGTGGCGCCCATGGGCACGTCGCCGGTGACCACCGCGATCTCGGCCTCGAAGTCGATGCCGAACTCCTCCTTGGGGACCACCACGTCGTCGCAGGGCCCCAGGAAGTCGTCGCTGCCGCCCTGGTACATCAGCGGGTCGGTGTAGAAGGTCTCGGGCACCTCGCTGTTGCGCGCGCGGCGCACCAGCTCCACGTGGTTGATGTAGGCCGAGCCGTCGGCCCACTGGTAGGCACGCGGCAGCGGCGCCATGCACTGCGCCGGATCGAAGGGGAAGGCATGGCGGGCCTTGCCCTGGTTCAGCGTCTCGTACAGGTCCTGCAGCTGGGGCGACAGGAAGTTCCAGTCGTCCAGCACCTGCTGCAGCCTGGCCGCGATGCCGGTCGCATAATGGGCCGTGCCGAGGTCGCGGGAGACGACCACCAGCTGGCCGTCGCGCGATCCGTCCTTGTAGGTTGCGAGCTTCATGCGGCTTGTTCTTTCCGAAGACGGTGCACCGGAAGCACCGGCGCGCGTTACGCTTAGTGAAATGAATTTAACTAATCGAAATTCTACAGGACGGCAGTGAAGGAGCGGGCGGGCATCCAGTCGGTGGAGGTGGGCTTCGCCCTGCTGCAGGTGCTGGCCCAGGCGCCCGGTCCTCTGATGCTGCGCGACCTGGCCGCCGCCGCCGGCATGAGCGCGGCCAAGGCGCACCGCTACCTGGTGAGTTTCCAGCGGCTGCAGCTGGTGGTGCAGGACGCCGGCAGCACGCGCTACGACCTGGGCCCGGCGGCGCTGAAGCTGGGCCTGGCCTCGCTGTCCCGGCTGGATGCCGTCAAGCTGGCGCGCGAACGGGTCGCCGGCCTGATGGAGCGCATCGGCCACACCCTGGCGCTGGCGGTGTGGGGCAACCAGGGCCCCACCATCGTGCACTGGGAGGAGTCGCCTTCCGCGGTCACCGTGAACCTGCGCCTGGGCGACGTGATGCCGCTGCTGTCCTCGGCCACCGGCCGCTGCTTCGCCGCCTACGCGCCCCAGGAGGCGATCGCTTCCCGGCTGCAGGAGGAGATCGCGCGCGCCCAGAAGCAGGGCCGCACCGACGTGCCCACCTCGATGGCGCAGGCGCACGAGATGCTGGACCAGGTGCGCGCGCGCGGCATGGCGCGGGTGGTCGACGTGCTGCTGCCCGGCATCGTGGGCTTTTGCGCGCCGGTGTTCGACTCCGACGGCCACATGGTGCTGGGGCTGGTGGCCCTGGGCCCCACCGGCACCTTCGACCCGGACTGGGGCGGCACGGTGGAGGCGCCGCTGCGCGAGGCGGCGGCGCAGCTGTCGCGCGATCTGGGGCATCGCGGATGAATCGCCGGGCCCGGCCCTGGCGCGCGATGGCGCTGCTGGCCGGGTCGGTGCTGGCGCTGCACCTGGCGGTGCTGGAGGGTCTGTCGGCGGCCCGGCCGGTGCCGGCGTCGACTGCCGGCGGCTCCAGCTTCAGGTTCCGCCACATCGAACCAGCGGCGCCACCGCCGGCAGCGGATCCCCGGCCGGCCGCGGCCCCGGAGCCGGCGCGCAGCACGGCGAGGCGAACCGCCGTCCCATCGACGGTGTCCGCCACACCTGCTCCATCCGCGAAACCCGCCGCATCCACCGCCCCCGTTCCACCCTCGCCGGCCGCTTCCGCCGCCCTTGCCCTGGCCGAGGACATCGGTGGCGCGGCCGGTCCCGGCGGCTGGGACCTGGCAAGCATCGCCGACCCCATGCGGCTGCATTACCAGGTGAACACGGCCCGCCAGCCGGACGCGGTGGGCAGCGCGCAGCTGGACTGGCGGCACGACGGCCGGCGCTACGAAGCCGCGCTGGACATCGCGGCACCCGGGGCGCCGCCGCGCCACCAGCGCAGCAGCGGTGCCGTCACCGCCCAGGGGCTGGCGCCGGAGCGCTTCGCCGACCGGGTGCGCAGCGAGCAGGCGGCCCACTTCGACCGCGGCGCCGGGCGCCTGGTGTTCAGCACCAACCGGCCGGGCGCCGGCCTGCTGCCCGGCGCGCAGGACCGGCTGAGCGTGCTGATGCAGCTCGGGGGGCTGCTGGCCGCGGCGCCGCCGGGCCGCCTGCGCCCCGGCCAGGTGCTGGCCCTGCAGACGGCCGGCACGCGCGAGGCCGCGGTCTGGCGCTTCCAGGTCGAAGCCGAGGAGGACCTGCAGCTGCCCGGCGGGACGCTGCGCGCCTGGCGGCTGGTGCGCCCGCCGCGGCACGAATGGGACCTGCACATCCAGCTGTGGCTGGCCCCCGGGCAGGCTTACGCCCCCGTGCGCCTGCGTCTGACACCCGCGAATGGCGAATGGCTGGACCTGCAGTGGCTGCGAACCGACAAAGGCTGAGGCAGGGCATCCCTACCCTGCAAGACATGGGAGGCTCGCGCTCGCGGCCGGTCCACCTTGAAACCGGCTCGAACGTTGCTAACTGACGTGGCTAGAAGGACACTACACCATGCAAATGCTCTATGACTCCGACTCGTTCGTCGTCGTGCACATGCAGGCCAATGCACCCGCCGAGGGTGAACCCGAGCCGCGCATCGCGCGCCACGGCTTCGAGATCGTCGACAAGCGGACCAACCGCGAGGTCTACCTGGACGGCAGCTGGGCCGACGCGTTCCAGCGGCAGATCAACGCCTGGCAGCTGAACACCCCCACCCAGGAGGAAGTGGAAGAAACCCTGGACGGCTACGCCGAACTGGCCCAGAACCCGCTGGTCATGCACTGAAGAATCAGTGCCCCCACGCTTGTCACTGCGTGTACTGCGCTGCCCCCCGAGGGGGCCTTCGCGCCTTGGGACGGCCCGGCGGCGCTCAAGAACCTCGCGTTAACCGGTACAGCGGCCCGACCAGCACCAGGACCGCGACCAGCCGGCACACCTGGAAGGCCGTCACCACCGGCACCCCCATTTGCAGCACCTTGGCGGTGATCGCCATCTCGGCGATGCCGCCGGGCGCGGTGCCCAGCACCAGCGTGGCCGGGTGCAGGCCGGTCAGCCGCGCCAGCAGCAGCGCGAAGCCGGCCGACAGCACGATCATCACCCCCGACCCCAGCGCCACCGAAGCCAGCCAGCGCGGCGCCGTGTGGACGAACTCGGCGCGAAAGCGCACCCCCAGGCTGACGCCGATCACCAGCTGCGCGGCATTGGTGGCCCAGGCCGGCAGCGCCGACAGCTCCAGGCCCGTCATGGCGAAGGCCATGGCCACCAGCAGCGCGCCCATGAACCAGGGATTGGCCCAGCGCGTGCGCGACATCAGCAGGGCGCCGGTCCCGGTGGCGCCGGCCAGCAGCGCCAGCCCGCCCGGATCGAACCGGCGCGCCGCCGCGCCCGGGTCCAGGCCGTGCACGCCGCTGAAGCTGAAGGCGAAGGGGATGGCCACGGTCACCACCAGCAGGCGCAGGCTGTGCGCGGCCGCCACCAGGTCGGTGCGAGCGCCTTCGCGCTCGGCCAGCAGCGTCATCTCCGAGGCGCCGCCCACCGCCCCGGCGAAATAGCTGGTGGCGCGCCGCACCGGTTCGCTCTCGGGCAGGCGACGCGCCAGGTCGCGGTGCAGCCAGCGGCCGAACAGCCAGCCCAGGGCCAGGGCCCAGGCGATGCCCAGCGCGATCGCCCACCACAGCCGCGCCACCAGCGCGGTGACCTGCGGCGTGAAGTACAGCCCCAGCGCGGTGCCGATCAGCCACTGGCCGGCATTGCGCAGCGGGTCCCAGCTCTGCGTGGGCGCGCCCAGCATCGAGGCCGCGGCCGTGGCCAGCAGCGGGCCGATCATCCAGGGCAGGGGGACGCCCAGCCGGCTGCACAGCAGCGCGGCGGCCAGGGCGGCGGCCAGGGTGGCGAGGGTGCGAAGCTGGAAACTGCGGGTCATTCGAAGGCAGTGGGCGCGGGGCGCGGCCGGCGCTTAGTATCGTTGCATGAGCCTGAGCCTGAGCTTGCGCCGTCTTGCCGCCGTGCTGGTCCTGCCGCTGGCCGCGGCGGCCTGCGCGTCCCTGCCGCCGCCGGTGGCGCAGGCGTTGCCGGCCGACGTGCTGCTGCTGGGCGAGCAGCACGACGTGGCGGCGCACCAGGAGCGCCATCGCGAGACGGTGGCCGGGCTGGCGGCCCAGGGCCGGCTGGCCGCCCTGGCACTGGAAATGGCCGAGGTCGGGCGCTCCACCGCCGGCCTGCAGCGCGACGCCTCCGAAGCCGCGGTGCGCGAGGCGCTGCGCTGGAACGACGAAGGCTGGCCTTGGCAGGCCTACGGCCCGGCCGTCATGGCCGCGGTGCGCGCCGGCGTGCCCGTGCTGGGCGCCAACCTGCCGCGCAAGGACATGCGCGGCGCCATGGTCGACGCGGGTCTGGACGGCCGCCTGCCCGAGGCCGAGCTGGCCGCCCAGCGCCAGGCGATCCGCGACGGCCATTGCGGCCTGCTGCCGCAGGCGCAGATCGCGCCCATGGCGCGGATCCAGATCGCGCGCGACATCGCGATGGCGCGCACGCTGGCGCAGGCCGCGCGTCCCGGCCGGACCGTGGTGCTGCTGGCGGGCAGCGGCCACGTGGACGAGCAGCTGGGCGTGCCGCGGCACCTGCCGTCCGCGCTGCGCTGGCGCGCCATCCGCTGGCCCGCCGATCCGGGCCAGCCGGCGCGCGACTACTGCGCGCAGCTGCGCGAGCAGATGCCGCCGCGCCGCTGAAGCAGCGCCGCCGTCCCTTTCAGGCGTGCTGCCGGATCGAGTCGGCCAGCGTGTTCACCAGCTGGTCGATGTGCGACTTCTCCACGACGTAGGGCGGCGCGATCACCACCACGTCGCCGGCCGGGCGCACCAGGGCGCCCTTGCGGAAGCAATCGAGGTAGATGTCGTAGGCGCGCTTGCCCGGCAGGCCGGCGATCGGCGCCAGCTCCACCGCCGCCGCCAGCCCCAGGCTGCGGATGCCCACCACGTTGGGCAGGCCCTTGAAGGTGGAATGGAAGGCGTCGCCCAGCACCTTGCCCATTTCGCCGGCGCGCGGGAACAGGCCTTCCTTCTGGTACAGGTCCAGCGTGGCGATCGCCGCGGCGCAGGACACCGGATGGCCCGAGTAGGTGTAGCCGTGGAAGAACTCGATGACGTGCTCCGGCGCGTCGGTCTTCATCATCGTGTCGTAGAGCTTGTCGCGGCAGATCACGCCGCCCAGCGGGATCACGCCGTTGGTGACGCACTTGGCGAAGTTCAGCATGTCCGGCACCACGCCGTAGAAGTCGGCGCCGAAGCTGGTGCCCATGCGGCCGAAGCCGGTGATCACCTCGTCGAAGATCAGCAGGATGCCGTGCTTGTCGCAGATCTCGCGCAGCCGCTTGAGGTAGCCCTTGGGCGGCAGGTACCAGCCGGCCGAGCCCGCCACCGGCTCGACGATGATGGCGGCGACATTCTCGGGGGAGTGCAGCGGCAGGATGCGCTGCTCCAGCTCCAGCAGGTAGTCCTCCTGCGACACCGGCTCCTGGTTGTGGATGTAGGCGTTGGCCGGGTCGTGGATGAAGCGCATGTGGTCCACCCGCGGCAGCAGCGCGGTGCCGTACACCTTGCGGTTGGCGGGAATGCCGCCCACGCTCATGCCGCCGAAGCCCACGCCGTGGTAGCCGCGCTCGCGGCCGATGAAGATGTTGCGATGCCCTTCGCCGCGGGCGCGGTGGTAGGCCAGCGCCACCTTCATCGAGGTGTCCGCCGCTTCCGAGCCGGAGTTGCAGAACAGCACCTTGTTCAGGTCGCCCGGCGCCATCGCGGCGATCTTCTGCGCCGCCAGGAAGGCCTGGTCGTTGGCGGCGTTGAACGCGGTGGCGTAGTCCAGCGTGTCCAGCTGCTTCTTGATGGCCTCGTTGATGGGCTTGCGGTTGTGGCCGGCGCCCACGCACCACAGGCTGGAGATGCCGTCGACGACCTGGCGGCCGTCGTGGGTGGTGAAGTGCATGCCGTCGGCCGCCACGAACACGCGCGGTTCCTTCTTGAAATGGCGGTTCGGCGTGAAGGGCAGCCAGTGGTTGCCCGTGTCGAAGTCGTTGTAGGCCATGGTCTCTCCTTGGAACGAGCGACCATTGTGCGCCGATCGCGGCCGCGCCAGTAGCCCTTCAGTCGGCCAGACGAGGCAGGGCCTGCATGAAATGGCGGCACTGCGCGTGCATCTGGTCGACGGCGTCGGACACGTGCTCCGGCATCAGCAGGTCCCACTGGGTCGCACTCGACACGCCCAGCCAGCTGGCCAGCGAGACGCCGCGCCGCAGCAGGCCGCCCTGCGCGGCCTCGACCCAGTGCTCGTATTCGAGCTGCCGGGAACGGCCGGACAGGTCGACGAGGGTGACGAGCACGACGCCGGCGACCGGCGTGCGGTAGCGCCAGGTCTGCTGACCGTCGATGTCCAGCGGTTTGCCCAGGAGCGGATCGAGCACCTCCCGGACCTGGCTGCGCAACCCGGGCAGCCGGACACCGCTGCCTTTGGGATCGGGCAGGCGGCTGGCGAGGTGCATGCGGCGCAGGTTCGCTGCCTCGAACAACTCCAGCTGAGCAGGAGTCAGCGCCAGACCCGCCCGCGCGGCCGCAGCCGGATGGAAGCGCAGCAGCATGGCGCTCGCGAGCTCACAGCAGCCGGCGTCGTCGGTCTCGTCCATCAGGGCGACCAGGCCCTGCGCGCCGCGGCCCCGCAGCGCCCGCAGGCGGGCCAGGTCCGAGTCGAGTTCGCACCGGGACTCCTCGCGCGCCCAGGCGAACAGGCGGTCCTCGAAGCGCGCCCGCAGGGTGGCGTCGGCAGGCTGCATCGTCTTGGTCAGCGCAGCGCGCCGAACACCTTGCTCAGCAGCGCGCTGCCGGCGGCGGCCGGGTTCTGCCGCAGCTTGCGCTCCTCCTCGCCGATCACCAGGTACAGCCCGTCCAGCGACTTGCGCGTGACGTAATGCTGGATGCTGGGATCCTCGTTCCTCACCAGGCCCAGCCCCTGGGCCTGGGCGGCCAGGCGGTTGTACTTCCCGGCCAGCCCCACCTTCTCGGTGGCGCGCTGCACCACCGGCAGGAACTGGGCGGCCAGGGGCGCGCGCGTCTTGTCGGCGAAGAACCGGGTGACCGAGGTGTCGCCGCCGGTGAGGATGTTCTTGGCGTCGACGACCGACATGCGCTGGACGGCGTCGACCAGCAGGTTCCGAGCCAGCGGCACGGCCGATTCGGCGGCGCGGTTCATCGCCAGCTCCAGCTCGTCGAGCCTCCTGCGCTGGCCCACGGCCCTCAGGAACCCGGCGGCATCCTGCAGCCAGCCGGGCAGGGGGATGCGCACGCGGGGGTTGGCCA
This sequence comes from Ramlibacter tataouinensis TTB310, assembly GCF_000215705.1. Classification (NCBI taxonomy): domain Bacteria; kingdom Pseudomonadati; phylum Pseudomonadota; class Betaproteobacteria; order Burkholderiales; family Comamonadaceae; genus Ramlibacter; species Ramlibacter tataouinensis. The sequence continues at coordinate 3,892,789 of NC_015677.1, forward strand.
GGAAGCCGTCGGGCACGCCCAGCAGCCGCACCGCCGCCAGGGCGCCGTTCTCCAGGGCCGCCTTGAGGCCGCGCGAGGCGTCGAATTCGCTGATGGAAGCCAGGTCGATCGAGCGCAGGTCCTGGGCCCGGGCCAGGGAGGCGGCCTGCAGCAGGGCCAGCGCAAGGGCGGCGCCGGCGGCGTGGCGGTCGAGGAACTGTCGTCGGTTCATGCGTTCCATGATGCCGCCAGCCCATCCGCAAGGCAAACGCCGTGGCCCGCCTGCGACAATCGCCGGCTTATGTCTTCCGCCTACATCCTGACGCTCTCGTGCCCCGACCGGCCCGGCATCGTGCATGCCGTCTCGGGCTTCCTGTACGAGCGCGGCGGCAACATCGAGGAGGCCGCGCAATACAACGACCACGGCACCGGCCTGTTCTTCATGCGGGTGCGCTTCGCCTACGGCCAGCTCGCGCACGAAGAGCTGCGCTCGCAGCTGCGCCCCTTCGCCGAGCCGCTGAAGATGAGCTGGCGGCTGCACGCCGCGGCGCAGCCCATGCGCGCGGTGATCATGGTCAGCAAGGAAGGCCATTGCCTGAACGACCTGCTGTTCCGCTGGAAGAGCGGCCTGTTGCCGCTGGACATCCGGGCCATCGTGTCCAACCACCGCGATTTCTACCAGCTGGCGGCCGGCTACAACGTGCCCTTCCACCACATCCCGGTGACGGCGGCGGGCAAGGCGCAGGCCGAGGCCAGGCAGTACGAGATCATCGAATCCGAGCAGGCCGAGCTGGTGGTGCTGGCGCGCTACATGCAGATCCTGTCCGACGGGATGTGCCACCGGCTGGCCGGCCGCGCCATCAACATCCACCACAGCTTCCTGCCCAGCTTCAAGGGCGCCAAGCCCTACTACCAGGCGCACGACCGCGGGGTGAAGCTGATCGGCGCCACCGCGCACTACGTGACGGCCGACCTGGACGAGGGCCCCATCATCGAGCAGGACGTGGCGCGCGTGGACCACAGCAAGACGGTGGAGGACTTCACCGCCATCGGCCGCGACACCGAGAGCCTGGTGCTGGCCCGCGCCGTGAAGTGGCACAGCGAGCACCGCGTGCTGCTGAACGGGCACAGGACGGTGATCTTCCGCTAAGTGACGTAGGTCACTAACAAAAAGCTAGCCGCAAGATCTTTTTTAAGATCTTTATGCCATACACTCTGCGGCATGGTTGCGCGTCCACTCCGCCCTGAAACTGCACCCCCTCAATTACCCCGCATCGTCGGCGGCTTCTCCACGGTCCTGGCTGACCCACCTTGGCGATTTGCAAACCGCACTGGCAAGGTTGCGCCAGAGCATCGGCGTCTGGATCGCTATTCCACAATGCCGCTTGAGGCAATTAAGGCACTGCCGGTCAGCAAGACACTTGCCGTGAACGCGCACCTCTATCTCTGGGTGCCAAATGCATTGCTCCCCGACGGGCTCGAGGTGATGAGCGCATGGGGTTTCCGATATGTGAGCAACATCGTTTGGGCAAAGCGTCGCATCGATGGTGGTCCGGATGGACGCGGAGTTGGCTTCTACTTCCGCAATGTGACGGAACTGCTGCTGTTCGGCGTGCGCGGCTCGATGCGGACACTGGCTCCGGGGAGGAGTCAAGTCAACATGATCGAGACGCGCAAGCGAGAGCACTCACGTAAGCCGGATGAGCAATATGACCTTATTGAATCTTGTTCACCGGGAGCTTATCTCGAGCTCTTTGCCCGTCATAAGCGGGCAGGTTGGACGGTATGGGGCGACGAGTCGTCAGATGACGTCGTGCCTCGCGGCCTCGTGCATAAAGGCTATGAAGGCGGACCTATTCTTCCGCCCTTGTTGCCCAACGAGCACATCGATCTCGGTCGGGCTGAAGTACTCGGAGAAAGACTTCGGACCATGTATTTGGCCGGCCAAAGCGTACGCCAACTTGCCGAGGAGACTGGGTATTCGATTCAGCGTGTTAGAGCTCTGTTACAAGCGGCGGGCACTAGCATGAGGCCGCGCGGCCGGGCACCGGTGCCTGAACTCGACTTGTTTCACGTGCTCGAGTAGGTTTGACCGTTCCACGTGTCGCGCGTTGCGGCGATAACAAGCAGCGGACACGTACCCATCACACCTCGCCTGACACGTAAGGCGGCCTTCTCCAGGTTGGTCGTCGTGGAAGTATCCAGGTCGATAGGTAACTTGCTCCTTCTTTGCTCGGGCGCAAGCGTTTCCTGATGCGACGCCCATATTTCTTCCGCCAAACCCTTCAGTGCAACTCTGTCTTGCGTGATCAGCACGGCGGCCGAAATCACGCCCGCCTCATGCCAAGCACGATAAGCTGACATGTCGCGATCCAAGTTGCCGTCCTTGGCGTTCCACTCCACGTCCAGTGCAACTCGGCCCTTGAAGTTGTCGACTAGGTACCCCTCCTGGCGGACTTCGGGTAGCCGATCAAGCACCACTCCGTTCTTCCCTATGAGAAGGCCTTGCGTCAGCAAGTCCACGCGGACCTCGCGCCACCCTCTCTCGCCGAACATCTCGTCGATTTCCTTGGCGATGCTGCCGCGGTTTCCGCCTGCTTTCAGCCAGTGCGCGGGGTTAAGCTCGAACGTCTTCAGGAAGTGAGTGATGTCTTCCCACTCCGCGGGGCACACCGAGCGCAATACGGCTGCCGCTGAACTGGTTTCCAAGAAAGCCCAGCGCCTCCTAATTTCCGACGCGAGAACGAGTGGATCATCGAAAGTACTGGTTTCAAACATCGCTTTAGTTTAGGGGGCAGCGTGATGTTTCATCCCAAGCCGCTTTTCAGCCCGCGCGAGCGTTTGCAAACATGACACAGCGCAAGCGACCTCTCTGACTATGACTACTCGCATCCCGCCCATCCAGTGCCTGCTGACCTTCGAGGCGCTGGCGCGGCTGCGCTCGGTGACGCAGGCGGCCGACGAGCTGTGCGTCACGCCCAGCGCCGTCAGCCACCGGGTGCGGCAGCTGGAGCAGATGCTGGGCACCAAGCTGTTCGGCCGCGCCGACTTCTCGCTCACCACCGAGGGCAGCGAGTACCTGGCGCACGTGCGCGAGGGCATCACGGCCCTGGGGCGTTTCCCCGGCCAGGGCGGCGCGCAGGGCAAGCGCAAGCTGCGGGTGGCGGTCACGCCCACCTTCTCGCGCTCCATCCTGATGCCGCGGCTGCGCGGCTTCACCGAGGCCTATCCGGAGATCGACCTGACGCTGCAGGTCTCCATCCCGCTGCTGGACGTGGTGGCCGAGGACGCCGACCTGATGATCCGCTTCGGCACCGGCCGCTATGCCGATGTGGAGCACGTCTGCCTGATGACCGACGAGGTCACGCCGCTGGCCTCGCCGGCCTACCTGCGCGAGAACGGGCCGTTCGACGACATCGGGGAGCTGCTGGGCGCCAAGCTGATCAAGAGCCCGCTGGAGCCCTGGCGCACCTGGTTCCTGGCGCATGGCGTGGACGCGGGCGAACCGGCCGAGGGCTCGTCCTTCAACGACATCGGCCTGATGTGCGACGCCGCCGCGCAGGGGCTGGGCGTGGCGCTGGTGCGGCTCAAGCTGGGCCAGCCCTGGCTGGAGAGCGGCCAGCTCGAGCGCGTGTCGGCGCGCAGCGTGCCCAGCCCGCATGCCCATTACCTGTGCTGGCGCACCGGCGCGCTGGAGCGCTGGGAATGCCAGGCGTTCGCCGACTGGCTGAAGAAGAGCCTGGCCTGAGGCCGGCCCGCTAGCGGCCCAGCTCGAAAGGCCGGCAGGTGGTGGTGGCCATGGCCACCAGCATGGCCTGCCCGCCGGCCAAGGCCCAGACGCGCGCCGTCGACACCGCGTGGCTCTTGCCGACCCGCACCGCCTCGCCGACGGCGATCAGCCGCTCGCCCGCGGCCGGCGCCAGGTTGTGCACCTCGTAACCCGTGGTGGACGCCGCCCAGCCCGCCGGCAGGGTCGATGCGGCGGCGCTGACGCCGGCGTAGTCGGCCAGCAGGCCCACGACGCCGCCCTGAACCACCCGGCCGTCGAAAGTGATGGCGGGCACGATGGGCAGCTCGACGGCCGACAGGCCCTCCGGCGCAAAGCCCAGCACCCGCAAGCCGACCAGCCGGGAAACCGGCATCGCGTGGAGAGCCTGGGCCAGGTCGGCGCGCAGGCCGGGCTGGAGGTCGGGAAGCCGGAACGCGAGGCTCATGGCAGCACTCCTGAAGCAAGCCTCCACACTGTGATCCCCCGGTCCCGACGGCGCGGTCGCCGCAGCGACAGCCTGCTGCGCATGAACCGCATTGAGCGGCGCATTGAAGAATCTTCAGGCGGCCGCCGCCGCAACCGGCTACCCTTGCCGCCATGAACGCCCCCCTCGCTCCCGAGCTCGCCCAGCGCGCCGAACGCCAGGCCCAGGTGGTGGCCGCGTTGCAGGCCGTGCTGCCGCACGGCGCCCTGCTGTGGAACGCCGAAGACACCACGCCCTACGAATGCGACGGCCTGACCGCCTACCGCCAGCGGCCGCTGGTGGTGGCGCTGCCCGAGACCGAGGCCCAGGTGCAGGCCGTGCTGCAGGCCTGCCATGCCCTGGCCGTGCCGGTGGTGGCGCGCGGCGCGGGCACCGGGCTGTCCGGCGGCGCCATGCCGCATGCGCTGGGCGTGACGCTGTCGCTGGCCAGGTTCAACCGCATCCTGGCCGTCGATCCGGCCAGCCGCACGGCGCGGGTGCAGTGCGGCGTGCGCAACCTGGCGATCAGCGAGGCGGCCGCGCCGCACGGCCTGTACTACGCGCCGGACCCGTCCAGCCAGATCGCCTGCACCATCGGCGGCAACGTGGCCGAGAACTCCGGCGGCGTGCACTGCCTCAAGTACGGGCTGACGCTGCACAACGTGCTCAAGGTGCGCGGCTTCACGGTGGAAGGCGAGCCGGTGGAGTTCGGCGGCGAGGCGCTGGACGTGCCGGGCTACGACCTGCTGTCGGTGCTGGTGGGCAGCGAGGGCATGCTGGCCGTGACGACCGAGGTGACGGTGAAGCTGGTGCCCAAGCCCCTGCTGGCGCGCTGCATCATGGCCAGCTTCGACGACCTGCGCAAGGCCGGCGACGCGGTGGCCGCGGTGATCGCCGCCGGCATCATCCCGGCGGGGCTGGAGATGATGGACAAGCCCATGACGGCCGCCGTCGAGGACTTCGTCCACGCCGGCTACGACCTCGCGGCCGAGGCCATCCTGCTGTGCGAGAGCGACGGCACGCCCGAGGAGGTGGAAGAAGAGATCGGCCGCATGAGCGAGGTGCTGCGCGCCGCCGGCGCCATCGCCATCGCCGTCAGCCGCGACGAGTCCGAGCGGCTGCGTTTCTGGAGCGGGCGCAAGAACGCCTTCCCCGCCTCGGGCCGCATCAGCCCCGACTACATGTGCATGGACTCGACCATCCCGCGCAAGCGGCTGGCCGACATCCTGCTGGCGATCCAGGCCATGGAGAAGAAGTACGGCCTGCGCTGCGCCAACGTGTTCCATGCCGGTGACGGCAACCTGCACCCGCTGATCCTGTTCGACGCCAACGACCCGGACCAGCTGCATCGCTGCGAGCTGTTCGGCGCCGACATCCTGGAGACCAGCGTGGCCATGGGCGGCACGGTAACGGGCGAGCACGGCGTGGGCGTGGAGAAGCTCAACTCCATGTGCGTGCAGTTCAGCCCCGAGGAGCGCGAGCAGATGTTCGGCGTCAAGCGTGCCTTCGATCCCCGGGGGCTGCTCAATCCCGGCAAGGTGATCCCCACCCTGAACCGCTGCGCCGAGTACGGCAAGATGCTGGTGCGCGCCGGGCGCATCGCGCACCCGGAACTGCCGCGCTACTGAGCAGCCGCCGCCCGGCCGGCGGGCTGTTGCGCCATCAGCTCCAGTGCCAGGCACAGGTCGGCCCAGGCCTTGGCCTTGTCCGGCAGGTTGCGCAGCAGGTAGGCCGGGTGGTAGGTCACGACCACCGGGACGCCGTGGTACTGGTGGGGCCGGCCGCGCAGCTTGCCGATGGGCTCCTGCGTGCCCAGCAGCGACTGCACGGCGAAGCGGCCCATGGCCAGGATGATTTTGGGCTGCAGCAGCTCGACCTGGCGGCGCAGGAAGGGCTCGCACTGCGCCACCTCGTCGGGTTCGGGGTTGCGGTTGCCGGGCGGGCGGCACTTGAGCACGTTGGCGATGTAGACGTTGCCGCCCGCGCCATCTCCCTCCTCGCCCGGCGCGCCGCGGCGGGACAGGCCGATGGCGCGCAGCATGTTGTCCAGCAGCTTGCCGGCCTGGCCGACGAAGGGCTCGCCCTGCAGGTCCTCGTTCTCGCCGGGCGCCTCGCCCACGATCAGCCAGTCGGCCTGCCGGTCGCCCACGCCGAACACGGTGTTGCGCCGGCTCTGGCACAGCTTGCAGGCCCGGCAGCCGGCAACCGTTCCGGCCAGGGCGTCCCAGTCCATCTCGGCCACGCCGCCCGGCTGCAGGGCCGGGGCGGGATCGGGGACGATTTGCTCGGTTTCCAGGTCGAACCGCACCTCGGCCGGGGCAGCGGACCGCACGGCCGGCGCCACCACAGGCGCAACGGCTGGCCGCGGCGGGGGGGTTGCCGGCGGCTCGAACAGCCGCACGCCGAATTCGGCCAGCATGGCGCGCTGGCGCGCGTCGAGCTGCAAGGTCATGCGCTGCGCCCTTCCCGCTTCACAGCTTCAGGCTCATCACCAGCGCGTCCTCGCGGCGCCCGGCGGCGGCCGGGTAGTAGCCCTTGCGCTCGCCCACGCGGCGGTAGCCCTGGCGTTCGTAGACCCGCTGCGCGCGCTGGTTGCCGGCGCGCACCTCCAGCCACAGCCACTGCGCGCCCTCGCCGCGCGCCCACAGCGCCAGCGCGTCCAGCATCACACGGCCCCAGCCCTGGCCTTGCAGCGCGGGCGCGACCGTGATGTTGAGCAGGTGCACCTCGTCCACTCCCTTCATGGCGACGAAGTAGCCCAGCACCGAACCGTCGGCGGTCAACAGCTGGGCCTGGTAGCCCGAGCGCAGCGAATCGGCGAAGTTGCCCGGCGTCCAGGGATGCTCGTAGGCGGCGCGCTCGATGGCCAGCACGGCGTCGAGCCGGGCCTCGGTCATGGGCTCGAACTCGGCTTCCAGCAGGGATTGGACGACAGCGTTCATCGGGCGGCGGCCGCGGCGCGTTCGGCCGTGGTTTGCGCGACTTTATCGCGGATGTACAGCGGCAGGGCGGCTTCGGCGGGCACGGCCGCGCCGGCGGCGATCAGCGCCGGCGCCAGGCGCAGCAGCGCCTGCGCGCTGGGCAGCGCCTCGATGCGCCCAGCCGCCGCGCGCAGCCGCGTGCCGTAGGCGCCGAACGCGTTGCCCGCCAGCGCGAAGCCGGGCGGCACCACCACCGACTCGGGGGCGCACAGCGCCAGGGCGCCTTCACGATGCCAGCCGTCCGGCCCCAGCACATACGCGGCGCTGTAGACCTCATCCATGCGTGCATCGAGCACCGCCACCACCCGCGTGGCGCCGGCGGCCTGCCGCGCCTGCTCCGCCACCGCGAGCAGCGTCTCCACCGGCAGCACCGGCCGGCCGGCGCCGAAAGCCAGGCCCTGGGCCACGGCGCAGGCCGTGCGCAGGCCGGTGAAGGAACCCGGCCCGCAGCCGAAGACGATGGCCTCCAGCCGGGCCAGTGGCAACCCGGCCCGCGCCAGCATCGCCATCGCCTGGGGGATCAGCGTGGCGGAGGCGTGGGCGCCGCCGGGCGCCTGGTGGTTCAGCTGCTGGGGGGCACCCTGCGCGTCGCGCCAGGCCAGCGCCAGCGAAAGCGTCTCGGTGCTGGTGTCGAAGGCAAGCAGGTTCACGGGATGGTGCGCGGGCGAAACCGGCCATTATGGGCCGCCGATAATCCGGCATGCCTGCAACCCTGCGCCTGGTCGTCCTGCTGCTGTTTGGCCTGATGGGACGCCTGGGGACCGCCCAGGCCCTGCCGCCCGAGGTGGAGGCCGCGCTGGCCCGCGAGAAGCTGCCACGCGATGCGGTGACGCTGCTGGTGGTCGACGCGCAGGGCAAGTCGCCGCCGCGCCTGGCGCACCGCACCCAGGTTCCGGTGAGCCCGGCGTCGCTGGCCAAGCTGGCCACCACCTTCGCCGGTCTGGAGCTGCTGGGCCCGGCCTACACCTGGGCCACGCCGGTGTACGCCGACGGGCCGGTCCGGGACGGCGTGCTGGAAGGCAACCTCTACCTCAAGGGCCAGGGCGATCCCAAGCTGGTGCAGGAGCGGCTGTGGCTGCTGCTGGGGCGGCTGCGGGGCCTGGGCATCCGGCATGTCGCCGGCGACATCGTGCTGGACCGCAGCGCCTTCGACCTGCCGCCGCAGGACCCCGGCGCCTTCGACGGCGAGCCGCTGCGGCCCTACAACGCCACGCCCGACGCCCTGCTGGTCAACTACCGCTCCCTGGTGTTCAGCTTCACGCCGCTGGGCGGGCAGGCCCAGGTGCATGCCGAGCCGGCGCTTGCCGGCGTGCAGTGGCCGGCGTCCGTGCCGCTGCTGCCGGGCGAATGCGGCGACTGGCGCGCCGCGCTCAAGGCCGACTTCAGCGACCCGCTGCGCGTGCGCTTCGAGGGCGGCCTGCCGCTGGCCTGCGGCGAACGCAGCTGGCCGCTGGCCTACGGTGACCCCCCCGGCTACGCGGCGCGCGCGGTGGCCGGCCTGTGGCAGTCGCTGGGCGGCAGCCTGCAGGGCCAGGTGCGCGAGGGGCGCGTGCCGCCGGAACTGCAGCCGCTGCTGGTGCACGCCTCGCCCCCCTTGGCCGAGGTGGTGCGCGACATCAACAAGTTCAGCAACAACGTGATGGCCCAGCAGCTGTTCCTGACGCTGAGCCTGCAGCAGCGCGGCACCGGCACCTTCGCCGGCTCGCGCACGGTGCTGCAGCAGTGGTGGCGCGAGCGCTTCGGCGACGAGCCGCCCTGGTTCGACAACGGCTCGGGCCTGTCGCGCGACGAGCGCATCACGGCACGGCAGCTGGGACAGCTGCTGCAGCGTGCCTGGGCCTCGCCGCTGATGCCCGAGCTGCTGGCGTCCCTGCCCATCGCCGGCGTCGACGGCACGGCGCGCCGCAGCCAGGCGCGCACCCCGGGTCTGGCGCACCTGAAGACCGGCAGCCTGCGCGACGTGTGGGGCGTGGCCGGCTACGTGCACGCGCCTGGCGGGCGCCGCTACGTGCTGGTGGCCATCGCCAACCACCCCCAGGCCTCGGCGCTGCGGCCGGCGGTCGACGCGCTGATCGACTGGACGGCGCGCGAGCAGCCCTAGTAGCGGCCGCCGCGCGTCGCGCAGGTGACGCGCCCGGGCCCGGCGGCAGCCCGCCACCCTACCCGCGCGCGCCGCCCTTGGCTAGCATGCAGGCGCCTCCAAGAAGGCGTCAGTTCCACAACCCAGGAGACATTCCACATGCCCCAGAGACACAGGCTCACCGCCCTGGCCGCCGCCGTGCTGCTGGCCGCTTGCGGCGGCGGCGGCGGCGACGACAACCGCGGCGAGCTGCGCAGCGATCCGCAGACCCTGGCCACGCTCACCGCCGCGCAGATCGACACGGGCGCCACCGACAGCGGCCTGCGGCCGCTGACCGGCGCGGCGCGCTGCGACGTGCGGGTGGTCGCGCTGGACTACGACACCATCGGCGTGCGCGGCGAGCAGGCCAATGCCTCCGGCGTGCTGCTGGTGCCGGCCGGCGCCTGCGCCGGCGCATCGCACCCGCTGGTGGCCTACGCCAAGGGCACCGACGTGCAGAAACCCCGCACCCTGGCCAACCCGTCGGACGGCGAGACCTTCCTGCTGGCCGCCATGTACGCCGCCCAGGGCTACGCCGTAGTCGCCACGGATTACCTGGGCTATGCCAAGTCGACCTACGGCTTCCACCCCTACCTGCACGCCGATTCCGAGGCCAGCGTGGTGGTCGACTCCATCCGCGCCGCACGCGAGGCGGCGCGGCGCCAGAACGTGGCGCTGTCGGGCAAGGTGATGGTGACCGGCTATTCGCAGGGCGGCCACTCGTCGGCGGCGGCGCAGCGCGCCATCGAGCGCGACAACGCGGGCGAGATCAACCTGGTGGCCGGCGCGCACCTGTCGGCGCCGCTGAACCTGTCGGGCTCGTTCAAGCTGACCGAGGCCATCGCCGGCTACCAGTTCTTCGTGCCCTTCATCGTGACCTCCTGGCAGAAGGTGTACGGCAACATCTACACCGACGTGAACCAGGTGTTCAGGCAGCCCTACGCCGCCTCCATCGAGAACCTGCTGCCCAGCCCCACGCTGACCTACACCACGCTGGTCACCACGGGCGCCCTGCCGGGCGGCACGCCCAACCAGGCGCGCGACGCGCTGTTCCAGCCCGCCTTCCTGGCCGACGTGCGCACCAACGACAACAACCCGCTCTACCAGGCCGCCAGGCGCAACGACCTGCTGGGCTGGAACCCGCGGGCCCGCACCCTGCTGTGCGCCGGCGCGGCCGACCCCACGGTGCCGCCCGCGCTGCACCAGCAGGTGGCCCAGGCCGACTTCGCCAGCCGCGGCCTGTCCAACGTCACCTCGGTCGACGTGGACCCGTCGGTCCAGGCCGCGTTCGGCCCGGGCGGCGTGGCCCCCACCGACCCGACCAGCCCGGCCTTTGCCACCTACTACGGCAGCTACCACGGCACCTACGTGCCGCCGTTCTGCCATGCGCAGGCACGGACGGTGTTCGAGCAGGTCAGGTAGCCTGCGTCAAAACCGGTTGCGCACCCGGTCGTACGCGTAGTCGCCGAACAGCACGTGCGCGCGCGGCGTCGGGTACACCGGGTCGGCGAAGAAGAACACGTTCGGGTCGGCCACCACCGTCCCGGTATTGCACAGCGCCGAGTTGACCCGGCCGGGACCGATGCCGATGCCCGGTCCCGGATCCACGGTGTTGCACACCACGGTGTTCACCGCCGCCTCGTTCAGCGTGTACGCGGTGGGCGAGGCGGTGACCAGGTTGTAGTAGAACGCCAGGTCCACGTACAGCACGCGCGAGCCCAGGTCGACGATGGCGATCTTCAGCTCCTCGTCGAACGCGCTGGACAGCTGCTGCAGCAGGCCTTCCCGGGGGCCGCCCCGCACCCAGGCCGACCGGCCCAGGTTGTACGGGCCGACCACCACCACGTAGCGCGCGCCGGCGTCCACCAGCCGGCGCACCTGAGCGCCCATGTCGCGGCCGGCCTGGCGCACGCCGGCGACGGCCTGGTCGCCGCTCTGCACGCCGGCGATGGCGTCGCGGCCCTGGACGATGACGTCCGAGATGCCGCCGTTGATCAGCACCAGGTCGCCGGCGCCGAAGGTGCCGCCACTGGCCAGGAAGGTGTCGATCTGCTCGGCGATGGTGGGCGTGGCGGCATTGCCCGCCGCATCCGGCTCGGCCGCCACGCGGGCATTGCCGGTGGCGTAGGAAGTGCCGCCGGCCGCCGCCGCGGTCAGCGGCAGGCCGTAGCGCGCGGCCAGCTGCTGCGACCAGAGGTTGCCGCCGCCGTTGACGGTATAGCGCGCGCCGCCCACCTGGCCCAGGTCGCTGAAGCCGTCGCCGAAGGCGACGATACGGCTGGGCTGCAGCTGCGAGACCACGTCGCCGCCGCCGCCGCAGGCGGCCAGCAGCAGGGAGGAAGCGGCCAGCACGAATGCGCGCCGCAACCATTGGAATGCCATGAAGTTCTCCAGGAAAGGCCGGCGGCTAGTGTAGCCAGCGCCAAAGGCCCCGCAGGTTCTAGGTCCCTGCGGCGGCGCGCTCCAGGCGGTCGCGCACGCCGGCCCATTCCGGCGCCTCGGGCGGCGTTTCTATCCAGATCAGCCGCACGGCCTGCTGGTCGAACTCGCGCAGCACGGCGAACAGCTGCCGCGCCGCCTCCTGGGCATCGTCCGGCATGCGCCGGCGCAGTACGCGGCCGGAACGGGTCTGCAGCACCACGCGCGACCAGGTGGCGATCTGCGCCGCGTCCTCGCCCAGCACGTCCAGTGCCGTCTGCAGGGCACGGGCATCCATCAGCCGCACCCGCGCCTGCGGCGCGTAGTGCGAGGCCAGCGTGCCGGAGGCGCGCGGCGCCGTGCCCGCGGCTTCGTGCGGCAGCCACAGCCGCTCGCCGCAGGCCGCTTCGATCCGGGCCTGCGTCAGCACCCCGGGGCGCAGCAGCACGGGCATGGCGCGCGTGCAGTCCACGATCGCCGACTCGATGCCCACCGGGCAGGCGCCGCCGTCCAGCACCCGCAGCCCGTCGCCGAACTCGGAGCGCACATGCTGCGCGGTGGTGGGGCTGACGCGGCCGAAGCGGTTGGCGCTGGGCGCGGCCAGGCCCGCCACCGCGGGCTGCAGCGCGGCGCAGGCGCGCAGCAGGGCCTGGGCCACCGGATGCGAGGGGCAGCGCAGGCCGATCGAGTCCTGCCCCCCCGCCGCGGCCGCGGCCACGCCCTCGCGCCGCGGCAAGATGACCGTGAGCGGGCCGGGCCAGAAAGCCTGCATCAGCCGCCGGGCCACCGGCGGGACCTCGCGCGCGAAATGCTCGGCGCCCGGCGCATCCGGCACATGGACGATCAGCGGGTGGTCGCTCGGCCGACCCTTGGCGGCGAAGATCCCGGCGACGGCGGCATCGCTGCCGGCGTCGGCGCCCAGGCCGTACACCGTCTCGGTGGGAAAGGCCACCAGCTCGCCGGCCGCCAGCGCCTGGGCGGCCTCGGTGATGGCCGGGGGCGAGGCACCGTCCTGGATCATCCAGCCTCCGCCGGTCCTTGGAACCGCTCGATGCCCAGCAGGTCGCAGGCCTGCCAGGCGGCGGCGCGCACCGATTCGATGCCGGCGCCGGTCAGGGTCAGGTGGCCCATCTTGCGGCCCGGCCGCGCCTCGGTCTTGCCGTACAGGTGCAGGTGGGCGCCGGGCAGGGCCAGCACGCCGGCCCAGTCGGGCTCGCGAGCGGTCTCGGCGCCGCCGCGGAACCACAGATCGCCCAGCAGGTTGAGCATGATGGCCGGGCTGTGCTGGCGCGGCTGCACCAGCGGCAGGCCGGCCAGCGCCCGCACCTGCAGCTCGAACTGCGACGCGTCGGCCGCGTCCAGGCTCCAGTGGCCGCTGTTGTGCGGCCGTGGCGCCATCTCGTTGACCACCAGCGAGCCGTCCTGCAGCACGAAGAACTCCACGCACAGCACGCCCACGTAGCCCAGGCCGTCCGCGATGGCTTGCGTGGCCTCAATGGCCTGGCGGCCGCGGTCCGCGGGCAGGTTGCCCGGATGGACCTCGGTCACCGCCAGGATGCCGGCACGGTGCAGGTTGCGCTGCACGGGCAGGTGCGCCATCCGGCCGTCGGCGCCGCGGGCGACCACCACCGAGCACTCGGCCGCCAGAGGCAGCAGCTGCTCCAGCACGCAGGGCACGCGCTGGAGGCCCTCCCAGGCGGCGGCCAGCTCGGCGCGGGTGGCGACGCGCACCTGGCCCTTGCCGTCATAGCCCAGGCGGGCGGTCTTGAGCACGCCGGGCAGCAGCGCGTCGGGCACGGCCGCGAGCTGGGCCTCGTCCTCGATCATCGCGTGCGGCGCGCAGGGCACGCCGCAGCGCGTGAAATGCGCCTTCTCGCGGGCGCGGTCCTGCGCGATGGCCACCGCCTCGGCGCCCGGCGCCACCGGCCGCAGCGCCGCCAGGCGGCCGAGCGCCTGCGCCGGCACGTTCTCGAACTCGGTGGTGACGGCGGCGCTGAGGCGGGCCAGCTCGGCCAGGCCGGCCTCGTCCAGGTAGGCGCTGCGCACGTGGTGGTGGCTGACGCGGCCGGCCGGGCTGTCGGCGTCCGGATCCAGCACGGCGGTGAAGTAGCCCAGCCGTTGTGCGGCATGCACGAACATGCGGCCGAGCTGGCCGCCGCCCATCACGCCCAGCGTGGCGCCGGGGAGGATCATGCTCCCTCCCCCGCTGGGGGAGGGTGGGGGTGGGGGCTCGCCGGCGGCAAGGAGGTGGCCCGCGCCGCCTCGGTCTGGCGGCGGCGGAAGGCGTCCAGTTTCTCCCGCAGGGCCGCGTCGCCCGTGGCCAGCATCGCGACCGCGAACAGCGCCGCGTTGGCGGCGCCGGCGGCGCCGATGGCGAAGGTGGCCACCGGGATGCCCTTGGGCATCTGCACGATGCTGTGCAGCGAGTCCACGCCCTGCAGGTGGCGGCTGGCCACCGGCACGCCCAGCACCGGCACCGTGGTCTTGGCCGCCAGCATGCCAGGCAGGTGGGCCGCGCCGCCGGCGCCGGCGATGATGGCCGCCAGCCCCCGCGCCGCGGCGGCTTCGGCATAGGCGAACATCTCGTCGGGCATGCGGTGGGCGGACACGACCTTCGCCTCGTGGGCGATGCCGAATTCCTGGAGAATCGCCACTGCGTGCTGCAGGGTGTCCCAGTCGCTGCCGGACCCCATCACCACGCCAACCTGGATAGAGCTCATGCGGGCTTCCTAAAGGTTGAATTCTATGTTTTGGCTCCGGGCCCACCTGAAGAATGATCGACGTCACGCTTGAGAACTTCGAAACCGAGGTCATCGCCGCCTCCATGAACCAGCCGGTGCTGGTGGACTTCTGGGCGCCCTGGTCCGGCCCCTGCAAGGTGATCGGCCCCATCCTGGAAAAGCTCGAGCGCGATTACGCCGGCCGCTTCAAGCTGGTGAAGATCGACTCCGACCAGGAGCAGCAGCTGGCCGCGGCGTTCGGCATCCGCAGCATCCCCACCGTGATCCTGCTGATGGGCGGCCAGCCGGTGGACGGCTTCATGGGCGCCCTGCCCGAGGGCCAGGTGCGGCAGTTCCTGGACAAGCACCTGCCGGCGGCAGCCGAGGAGGAGGCGCAGGAGGAGGCCCCCTTCGAGGACACCGCGCCCGCCGACGCCGGCGCGCAGTTGGAGAAACTGCAGCACGCGGTGGCCACCGACCCGGCCAACGACGACGCCCGCTTCGAGTACGTCAAGGCCCTGCTGCTGGCCGGCCGCAGCGACGACGCCAAGGTGGCCTTCGCGCCGGTGATCGCCAAAACGGCCGCGGTGCGCCGCCTCGACTCGCTGCAGCGGCTGATGGATGCCATGGATGTCGCTGCCGGCCTGCCGGACGCGCAGCGCGCGGCCGCCGACTTCGAGGCGAAGATCGCCGCCAACAAGCGTGATTTCGAGGCCCGCTTCGGCAAGGCCCGCCTGCTGATGGCCCAGCAGCGGTGGACGGCGGCGATGGACGAACTGCTGGAAATCCTGATGCGCGACAAGGCCTGGAACGAGGACTTGGCGCGCAAGACCTACATCGCCATCCTGGACATCATCGAGCCGCCCAGGCCCAAGGTCGCCGAAGGGCAGATCCCGCCGGACGACCCGACGGTGGCGACCTACCGACGCCGGCTGTCCAGCGTGGTGCTGAGCTGAACGAATGGCATTGCTTCAGCGCTTGTAGCCGCGCTCGCGCTGGCTGCGCAGCGCCAGCACGTATACCGTGTCCCGCTCGGGATCGAACCGGTACAGCGCCAGGTAACCGCTGGCTCCGGTGGAGATGACGAGTTCGCGCTGACCCAGGGCCACCGGCCGGCCGATCAGCGGGCTGGACTGCAGCACATCGATGGCCTGCAGGATGGCCTCGATGCGAGTGCCGGCGGATTCAGGTGCGTGGTCGAAGAGGAAATCGAAGATGCGGTCGAGGTCTTCGCGCAGCTCGGGCGCGAGGATGATCCGGCTCACCGCCGAGCCTTGGGCGCGCGCCGCTTGGCTTGCTCCTCCTTCAGTCGCTGCTGCACCCAGGTGCGCATCTCGTGCCACTCGACACCGGGCTCCCCGGCCTGCAGCGCCTGGTGGCGACGGTCAGCCTCCTGCTGCATCGCCAGCTTCCACTCGGCCTCGTCGACCTTCTCGGCCAGGGCCTGCACCATGAAGCTGTGCGGCGTCTGATCGGTGGCGCTGGCGATGCGCGCGATGCGCTCGCGCAATTGGTCGTCCAGGCGAAGCGTGGCGGTGCTCATGGGCGGGCTCCTGTGCCACAAATGTAGCACAAGACCGGCGGCCGTCAGCCCGTCAGCCGCTCCAGCGCCTCGCGGTACTTGGCGGCCGTCTTCTCGACCACCTCCTGCGGCAGGCGCGGCGCCGGCGGGGTCTTGTCCCAGGGCTTGCCGTTGATGCGCACCTGCTCCAGCCAGTCGCGCACGAACTGCTTGTCGTAGCTGGGCGGGTTGCGGCCGGCGCGCGCCGCCTCCTGGTAGCCTTCCACCGGCCAGTAGCGCGAGGAGTCGGGCGTGAGCACCTCGTCCATCAGCACCAGCTCGCCTCGGGCGTCCAGGCCGAACTCGAACTTGGTGTCGGCGATGATCAGGCCCTTGCCCAGGGCGATGGCGGCGGCCTCGCGGTACAGGGCGATGCTGATGTCGCGGATGCGCGCGGCCAGGTCGGCGCCGACCATGTCCGCCGTGCGCTCGAAGGGGATGTTCTCGTCGTGCTCGCCCACCGCCGCCTTGGCGGCGGGCGTGTAGATCGGCTCCGGCAGCCTGGCGGCATTGGTCAGCCCCGGCGGCAGCTTCACGCCGCACACCGACCGGCTGTCCTGGTACTCCTTCCAACCGCTGCCGGCCAGGTAGCCGCGCACCACGGCCTCCACCGGCAGCGGCTTGAGCCGCTTGACCACCATGGAACGGCCCACCACCTGCGTCACCTCGGCCGAGCTCACCACGCTCTCGGGCAGCTCGCCGGTCAGGTGGTTGGGGCACAGGTGGGCCAGCTTGCCGAACCAGAACAGCGCCATGTGGGTGAGCAGCTCGCCCTTGCCGGGGATGGGCTCGCCCATGATCACGTCGAAGGCCGACAGCCGGTCGGTGGCGACCATGAGGATGCGGTCGCTGCCGACGGCGTAGTTGTCGCGCACCTTGCCGCGGGCCAGCAGCGGCAGCGAGGTGAGCGAGGAGGTGTGCAGGGCGGAGGTCATGCGAGTTGGAGCTGGGGTTCGATGGAAGCGATCAATTCGAAGTCGCGGTCGGCATGCAGCAGCGGCTCGCCGGCTTCGATGGCACAGGCGGCAATGAGGCAGTCATTGGGGCTGCGCGGCGTGATGCCGCTCCAGCGGCAGCGTGCGAACAGGAGCGCGGCCTGGCGTGCGGTCTCGCACGGGTCGCTCGGCATCCAGGAAGGTGCCGCGTCCAGCATCACCTGCAGCTGCATGAACTGCTGCAGGTTGCCCGCGCCCTGCAGCACCTCCTGGTAGATGACGTCGAGCATGAGAACGGGCTGCAGGCGCTCCAGCGCCTGGCGCAAGCGCAGGTGCGCAGCCGAGCCTGTCGCACGCAGGTACTCGATCCAGGCGGACGAGTCGGCGATCACTTGGACGATCTCTTCCTGCCTGCGCCACGGCCGGCCCCGTGCCGGGCCGCGCTCTTCGTGACGGCGGGTTCGCCGGCCATCAGCGCCTGCTGGTAGCGCGGGTGCGTGGACAGGGTTTTCGGGTCGTAGTCATCGGTGACCAGGCGGCTGCCCTCCAGGGCCAGCAGGCCCGAGTAGTCCGGCTTGCGCACATACGCCCGCAGCGCCGCCTCGACGGCCGCCTTCTTCGTCTTGACGCCGGCACGCGCCATGGCCTGCGCCACAAGCTCGTCGTCGAGAACGATGTTGGTACGCGTGTTCATTCATACACCTTCGATGTGTATCGATTATGCCACCGCGGCACCCATGAAAAAAGCCGCCCGGAGGCGGCCTGGTCGACGGCGCAGCCCCGGCGCTCAGTTCACGGTCTGGGCCAGCTCGCCCTTCTCGTACTGGGCGGCGACCACCTGCAGCGGCCGGCCCTTGATCTTGCCGGCCTGGCCTTCGCAGCCGAACTCGATGTAGCGCTGCTTGCAGATCTGCTTGGCGGCCTCGCGCGCGGGCTTCATCCACTCGCGCATGTCGAACTTGTCGGGGTTCCCGGCCAGGAACTTGCGCACCGCGCCGGTCATCGCCAGGCGGATGTCGGTGTCGATGTTGATCTTGCGCACGCCGTACTTGATGGCCTCCTGGATCTCCTCGACCGGCACGCCGTAGGTCTCCTTCATCTTGCCGCCGTACTCGCGGATGACGGCCAGCAGCTCCTGCGGGACCGAGGAGGAGCCGTGCATCACCAGGTGGGTGTTGGGGATGCGGCGGTGGATCTCCTTGATGCGGTCGATCGCCAGGATGTCGCCGGTGGGCTTGCGGGTGAACTTGTAGGCGCCGTGGCTGGTGCCGATGGCGATGGCCAGCGCGTCCAGCTGGGTCTTCTTGACGAAGTCGGCGGCCTGCTCCGGGTCGGTCAGCAGCTGCTCGCGCGTCATGGTGGCGTCGGTGCCGTGGCCGTCCTCCTTGTCGCCCTTCATGGTCTCCAGGCTGCCCAGGCAGCCCAGCTCGCCCTCGACCGTGACGCCGACCTTGTGCGCCATGCCGACCACCTTGCGCGTGACCTCGACGTTGTAGTCGTAGCTGGCGATGGTCTTGCCGTCGGCCTCCAGGCTGCCGTCCATCATCACGGACGAGAAGCCCAGGTTGATCGCGCCCTGGCACACGTCCGGGCTCTGGCCATGGTCCTGGTGCATCACCAGCGGGATGCCGGGATAGGCCTCGATGGCGGCCAGGATCAGGTGCTTGACGAAGGGCTCGCCGGCGTACTTGCGGGCGCCGGCGCTGGCCTGCAGGATCACCGGGGCGCCGGTTTCCTTGGCCGCTTCCATCACGGCCTGCACCTGCTCCAGGTTGTTGACGTTGAAGGCCGGGATGCCGTAGCCGTTCTCGGCGGCATGGTCCAGCAGTTCGCGCATGGAAACGAGAGGCATGGTGTCGAGGTCCGAAGGTTGGAGGAAAAAGCAGCCCTGCGCGGCCGTAACCGCGTGGTAACCGGTGCCGAATTTTAGCGGCCGCCCCAGCGCGGCGGCGGCGCCATGGCCCGACCGGACTAGGCCGGCTCAGCCGCGCGGCACGCCGATGAAACCCAGCACCTCGTCCAGCACCGGCGCCAGGAAACGCAGCGGCCGGGCGATGGCGCCCAGCACGGTGGCGTGGTTGACGTTCTCGAACAGCCGGACCTGCACCGGCACGCCGGCGGCCGCCAGCCGCTGCCCCAGGTTCACGGTGCCGCGCCGCGGGTCCACCGTGGTGTCGCGCGCCGCGGCCAGCAGCAGCGTGCGCGGCGCCTGCCCCGACACGTGCCGCACGGGCTGGCTGTCGGCCGGGGTTTGGGGCCAGCCGAAGGCCACCTGGGTCGCGCGGTTGCCGATCGGCAGGAAATCGTACGGGCCCGCGATGCCGATCCAGCCGGCCAGGCGCTGCGGCGCCAGGCCCTGGGCGGCCAGCCAGCGCGCGTCCAGCGCCAGCATGGCGGCGTTGTAGGCGCCGGCGCTGTGGCCCATGAGGAAGATGCGGTGCTGCGCCGCGCCCAGTTCGGCGGCATGGTCCCAGGCCCAGCGCGCGGCCAGGGCACAGTCCTGCAGGATCTGCCGCCAGCCCACTTCGGGGCTGAGGCGGTAGTCGGCCACCAGCGCCACGGCACCCTGCGAGGCCAGCGCCTCGCCGACGAAGCGGTACATGGCGCGCTCGCCGCTGCTCCAGTTGCCGCCGTAGAAGAACAGCACCAAAGGTGCATCCCGGGTGGGCTGCAGGGGCTGGAACACGTCCAGCCGGTGGCGCGCCAGCGGCCCGTAAGCCACGCCTTCGCGGCCGCGGTAGCTGTCGCCGGGCACCAGCGCGTCGAGCGCGCCGGTGGCCGAACAACCCGTCAGCAGCGCGCCCAGCGCCGCGAAGACGCCGGTGCGACGCGCCATGCTCACCTCTCGAGAAACGTCCATCCCAGCTCTACGCAGGGACGGCCGCGGCGGTTTCAGCCGACCCGGCAGATCTTGAGCATGTTGGTGCCGCCGGGCGCGCCCATGGGCTCGCCGCAGGTGATGGCGTAGATGTCGCCGCTGGAGACGATGCCGCGCTTCTTCAGGTGCGCCTCGGCCTCGCCCAGGGCCATGTCGCGCTCGGCGCTCTGGTCCATCAGCAGCGGCCGCACGTTGCGGTACAGCGCCATCTTGCGCTGGGTCACCAGCTTGGGCGTGAGCGCGTAGATCGGGATGTGGATGCGGTGCCGGCTCATCCACAGGGCGGTGGAGCCGGAATCGGTCAGCGCCACGATGGCCTTGCAGCCCAGGTGGTGCGCCGTGAACAGCGCGCCCATGGCGATGGACTGGTCGATGCGCTGGAAATCCATGCCGGTGAAGTCGGCGTCCAGCTTGACGTCCTCGGCCATCTCGGCCTCGGCGCAGATGTTGGCCATCTCGATGATGGTCTCCAGCGGGAACTTGCCGGCCGCGGTCTCGGCGCTGAGCATCACCGCGTCGGTGCCGTCCAGCACCGCGTTGGCCACGTCGCTGACCTCGGCGCGGGTGGGCACCGGGTTGGTGATCATGGACTCCATCATCTGCGTGGCGGTGATCACCAGCTTGTCGCACTGCCGGGCCAGCCGGATCATGCGTTTCTGCAGCGCCGGGACGGCGGCGTTGCCCACCTCCACCGCCAGGTCGCCGCGCGCGACCATGATGCCGTCGCTGGCCTTGAGGATGGACTCGAGGTTGGGGATGGCCTCGGCGCGCTCGATCTTGGCGATCAGGCCCGGCTTGTGGCGGTACTCGGCGCCGGCCACGTTGCACAGCTGGCGTGCCATCTCCATGTCGGTGGCGTTCTTGGGGAAGCTCACCGCCACGTAGTCGGCCTGGAAGCCCATGGCGGTGCGGATGTCCTCCATGTCCTTGGCCGTCAGCGCAGGGGCGGTGAGGCCGCCGCCCTGCTTGTTGATGCCCTTGTTGTTGGACAGTTCGCCGCCCAGCTTGACCACGGTGTGCACCTGCTCGCCCTTGACCGCCTCCACGGTGAGCACGATCAGGCCGTCGTTGAGCAGCAGCACGTCGCCGGCCTTCACGTCGCGCGGCAGCTCCTTGTAGTCCAGCCCCACGCCGCGGATGTCGCCGGGCTCGGCGCGCGAGGCGTCCAGCACGAACTTCATGCCGGGCTCCAGGAACACCTTGCCTTCGGCGAACTTGCCGACGCGGATCTTGGGGCCCTGCAGGTCGGCCATGATGGCCACCTCGCGGCTGGCGCGCTGCGCGGCGGCGCGCACCAGCGTGGCCCGGTCGATGTGGTCCTGCGCCTTGCCGTGGCTGAAGTTCAGGCGCACGACGTTGACGCCGGCGCGGATCATCTGCTCCAGCAGGTCGGGGTCGCTCGAGGCGGGGCCGAGGGTGGCGACGATCTTGGTGGAGCGGCGGGCCATGGAGTCTCCTGTCGGTGAGGGCGCCGATTCTCCCACGGCACCCCAGGGCAGGTTACCGCGCGGTTACCGGCCCGACAACCTCAGCCCCTGGCTCGCTTCTCGAGGATCTCGAAGGCAGGAAGCTGCTTGCCCTCCAGCACCTCCAGGAAGGCGCCGCCGCCGGTGGAGATGTAGCCCACGTCCTTCTCGATGCCATACTTGGCGATCGCGGCCAGCGTGTCGCCGCCGCCGGCGATGCTGAAGGCCGGCGACCGCGCGATCGCGTGGGCGATGGTCTCCGTGCCCTTGGCGAAGGCGTCGAACTCGAACACGCCCACCGGGCCGTTCCAGACGATGGTGCCGGCGGCCATCAGCTGCTGCGCCAGCCGCTGCGCCGTCTGCGGACCGATGTCCAGGATCAGGTCGTCCGGGGCCACCTCGGCGGCGGCCTTCACCGTGGCCGGCGCGTCGGCGGCGAACTGCTTGGCCACCACCACGTCGGTGGGGATGGGCACCTCGGCGCCGCGCGCCTTCATGGCCTGGATCACCGCCCTGGCTTCGCCCACCAGGTCGGCCTCGGCCAGCGACTTGCCGATCGGCAGCCCGGCGGCCAGCATGAAGGTGTTGGCGATGCCGCCGCCCACGATCAGCTGGTCCACCTTGTCGGCCAGCGACTTCAGGATGGTGAGCTTGGTCGAGACCTTGGAGCCGGCGACGATGGCCGCCAGCGGCCGCCTGGGAGCGGCCAGCGCCTTGCTGATGGCGTCGATCTCCGCGGCCAGCAGCGGCCCGGCGCAAGCCACCTTGGCGTACTGCGCGATGCCGTAGGTCGAGGCCTCGGCGCGGTGCGCGGTGCCGAAGGCGTCGTGCACGAAGACGTCGCACAGGGCGGCCATCTTCTGCGCGAGCTCGGGGCTGTTCTTCTTCTCGCCCTTGTTCAGGCGGCAGTTCTCCAGCAGCATGACCTGGCCGGGCTGGACCTCGACGCCGTCGACCCAGCGGGCGCGCAGCGGCACCTCGCGGCCGAGCAGCTCGGCCATGCGCTGCGCCACCGGCGCCAGCGAATCCTCGGGCTTGAACTCGCCCTCGGTGGGCCGGCCCAGGTGCGAGGTGACCATCACGGCGGCACCGGCGTCCAGCGCCATCTGGATGCAGGGGATGGAGGCGCGCACGCGCGTGTCCTCGGTGATGCGGCCGGCGTCGTCCTGCGGCACGTTGAGGTCGGCGCGGATGAAGACGCGCTGGCCGCGGACTTTGCCTTGGGCGCACAGATCGGAAAAGCGCAGGATGTTCATGTCGTCTTGGGATGAGCTGCCCTGGGGAGCCGGGCGTATGGGCCGTCATTGTAAAAAACAGCCGGGCCGCGCGGGCCAAGACAAAGGGGCCCGATCGGGCCCCTTCGTTCGTTGCGCGGCAGCTGCTTAGCGCGGCACGGAGGCCGGCGCGGGCCCGAAGGGCACGCCCCCGGGGCCGGCGCTGAAGTTCAGCGGGCTCACGGCGACCTGCTGGCCCATGCCCGGCTGGCTCCAGTCGCACACGCCGGTGCTGAACACCGCGCGCAGCCGCGCCAGCTGGCCGGCATCCAGGCGGCCGGCGTAGTCGGCGTCGTTCACCGGCTTGAGCTGGCACTTGAGCACGTCTTCCCGACGCGGCCCGCCGGCCACCTGGCGCGGCGACAGCGAGGGCTTGAGGAAGGGGTCGGCATCGCAGACCGCCTGGTCCGTCACCTTCACCGACTGCGACGCGTCACCAGGCAGCAGGCAGAAGTCTCTGCTGGAAGCCGGCCGCGCCTGGCGCACCTTCTGGTGCAGCGGCGTGTCCGAGGTGTCGGCCTTGAGCGCGGTCAGCCACTGGTCCATGGTGAGGAAGGCGTCCAGCGCCATGGTGCCGGGCGGCGTGAGGCCGGTGCGGGCGAAGCGCCACAGCGCCTGGTTGTTCGCGTCGCCGGCCTCGGCCGCGATGCGGTCGCGGACGGCGAAGCTGAACCACTGGTGGTGGATGGGGATGGCGTTGGTGCCCGGGGTCTGGCCCGGCGGCACGTTGATGTTGGAGTCGTCCCAGCCGCGCATGTCGATGATGGCGGTCTTGGCCAGCTGCCGGCCGCTGGCCACGATGCCGGCGCGGTAGGCGGTCTCCAGCGCCGCCATGTCGGCCGTGGTGCGCTGGGCACGCGGCGTCGAGTCGCGGTCGATGCCGCCGACGATCTCGTTGAGGGTGACGAACTCCTCGCCGCTGATCGCGCCATCCTGCAGCGCCTTCAGGCCGTACTGCACGCCCACGTTGTCGCGCGTGTCCTGCGCCGCCGGGCTGCCCGGCACCTTGCCCCAGATCGGCTCGGCCCAGCTCCAGGCGTTGCAGCGCGGCAGGTGCGCGGTCGCCGCCGGCCTGGCCGGGTCGTACACCGCGCTGTTGGGCATCTCGCAGTTGTTGGTGGGCGTGGGCCGCTGCACGATGGCGCCGGTGACGTTGTCGGCGACCAGGCGCGGCTGGTAGACACCGGCGCGGCCGTTGCTGCCGAAGGCGTTGTACCAGGCATGGCAGGCGCTCTGGTCGGGATGGCCGTTGATGGCGGCCTTCTTCGCGTTCACCTGGGCCTGCGTGAGCGTGCCCCACAGGGAGGCCATCTGCGGCTTCTGGTAGGCGTCGACCAGCAGCACGCAGTCGCCCACCTCCAGCGTGGTGGTCTCGCTGTCCGGGTAGGTGCAGGTGGTGGTGATGCCGTCCAGCAGCCCCGGATTGATGGACGCATTCATGTTGGAGTTGATCGAGCCGCCCGAGCAGCCCGCGCCCATGGTGTAGCGGATGGGGCCGTAACCGTCGCCGATGCGCTCCTTCATCATCATGACGGTCTCGCTCATCAGCACGCGGTTGGAATTGCGCGCCGAGTCCGTCATGCTGTTCATCACCACCAGCCAGCCGCGGCCGATCTGCGCGCTCAGGCTGGTCCAGGCGGTGGCCGGGCGCACCTGGCGGCGCGGCTGGCCGGTGCTGGCGCCGAAGTTGTAATACACCTTGCCGTTCCACTGCGCCTGCGGCGCCGTTGCGCTCCAGGGGCGGGCCGGATCGAACAGCACGGCGATGTCGTAGATGCCGCGGTTCATGGTGCCGCGCTCGACGCGCACGATGTAGGGCACGGTGCGGTCGTCGTCGGTGGTGGTGGTGGCCATGTCCAGCGGCTGCGGCCCGGCCGGGTCATAGGGCTTGAAGCAGGCGTTGGACGGCGGCGGCACGCTGGCCGCCGGCGCCGTGGCCGTGGGCGGCACCGAGGGCGAGGGGTCGGGCAGGCCGAAGGTGCAGTTGGCCGAGGCGGTGGACCGGTAGTACAGCTTGTACTCGGTGGCGATGTTGCACTGCGCGTCGGGCTGGCCCTGCAGGCCGCTGGCGTTGGTGGCCGGCGTGGCGTTCTCGCCGGTGCCGCCAGTGGGCTGCGGCACCGGAGTCGCGCAGAAAAAGGGCACGACCTGCGTGCCCGAATAAACCGGGCCGCCGCGCGTCGCGTTGGTGAGGGTCAGCTGCGCGCGCCGGCCACCGCCGGCCTGGGCGGTGAGCACGTTGCTGCCCACGCTCAGCCCGGTCACCAGTCCGGTGACGCGGCCGTCGGCGCGCTGGGCGAAGGCATCGCTGACGTCGCGGCCGTTGACGGCCACCTTCAGGGAGGGGAGCGCCGCCCGCTCGGGCAGCACGATCTCCACCAGGGCATCTCCATCCGTGACGAGGTCGGCCCGGTTGCTCACCGTGCGGATCTCCAGTGTTTTTTCCGGCTGGATGCGGCCGGCCTGCGCCTGGCTGTCGCCCGCATCACCGCTGCCGCCGCCGCATCCCGCCGCCAGCAAGGCGGCAATGGCTGCACTCACGCCCAGGCCTGGCCGGCCCGGCTGCATCGACTTCCACATGCGTGTCTCCTGATTTTTGGAGGCGCCAGTCTAGGCAGGCCCGGGCACGAGAAGGGGCTCGGTTACCCCTGGTTTCCCCCAAGGTGTCACCCAGGTGTCACCAGGCGTCTACCAGCCCAGACCCAGGTGCAACGGCAGGTAAACCGCCATGCCGGCTGCAATCGTGGCCAGCACGTCGCGGCGCCAGAAGAAGGCCGCGGCGCCGGCGGTGGCGCCGAACAGGCGCGCGTCCTGCCAGGTCGCGATGAACTGGCCTTGCGTGGTGATGATCTCGGGCACCACCACTGCCGACAGCGCCGCGATGGGCGCGTACTGCAGGCCGCGCTCGGCCCAGCGCGGCAAGGGCCAGGGACGGCTGGAGATGAAGAAGAAGCCGCGCGCCACCACGGTCACTCCCGCCAGGCCCACGATGATGGCGACGGTCCACGGATCGGTGGCGGCCGTCACGGCGCCGCCTCCTTCAGCCGCGGGTGCTTCTCCAGCCCCAGGCACAGGAGCACCGCCACCGCGATCGCCACCACGATGTTCAGCTTCAGCGGCAGCGTGTAGGCCACCACGGCCGCCGCGCCGGCCACGCTGGCCGAGACGATGCGCAGCCGGGTGCTGGCCAGCGAGCACAGGATGCCGACCAGGCACAGGATGCCGGCGAAGCCCAGGCCCCAGTGCGTGGGGATGAAGTTGGCCAGCGCCACGCCCACCACGCTGGCACCGACCCAGCTGGCCCAGTTGACGGCGCAGTTGCCCGCCAGGAAGGCCTCCTGCGCCCGCCGCCCGGCGGCGTCCTGCGCGGGCTGCGGGAAGCGCCGGGTGAAGATCACGTAGCTCAGGTCGGCGGTCAGGTAGCCGTGCACCAGGCGCTCCCGGCGCGGCAGGTGCATCAGGTAGGGCCGCAGGTGCAGGCTGAAGACCACGAAGCGCAGGTTGACGCAAAAGCCCGTGGCCAGGATCACCCAGGCCGGGGCACCGGCGATGATCAGCGGCAGCGAGGCCAGCTGCGAGCTGCCGGCGAACACCAGCACCGACATCAGCAGCGACTCGGTGACCGACAGGCCCGACTTGACCATGGCCACGCCGGTCATCAGTCCCCAGGCCGCGATGCCGGGCGCCTGCGGCGCCATCTGGCGCATGCCGACGCGGAACTCGGGATGGCGGCGCAGGGCCGCGACGAAGAACATCAGGCGGCGCCCTGCGGGGCCCGATCGAAGCGCATGCCCGGCGCCACGGCGAAGCCACGCAGGAAATCGGCGGCCTGCAGGCGCTTGCCGCCGGCGCGCTGCAGCTGCGTGATGCGCAGCACGCCCCGGCCGCACAGCACCGACACGCCCGCCGCATCCGCGCGCAGGATGGTGCCGGCCGCCGCGCCGGGGCTCGGGGCATCGCGATCGACCTCGGCGCGCCACAGCTTGACGGCTTCGCCGTTGAGGACGCCGGAAGCACCGGGGGAGGGATCGAAGGCGCGCACGCGCCGCGCGATCGCCTCGGCGGGCTGCGACCAGTCCACCTGCGCCTCGCCCTTGTCGATCTTGTGCGCGTAGGTCACGCCCTGGGCGGGCTGCGGCACCGGTTTCAACCCGCCGCAGGCCGCCAGTTCCAGCGCCTCCACGATGAGGCGTGCGCCCAGCACGGCCAGCTTGTCATGCAGGCTGCCGGTGGTGTCGTCGGGCGCGACGGGCATGCGCTCGGCCAGCAGCATGTCGCCGGTGTCCAGGCCGGCGTCCATCTGCATGATGGTGACGCCGGTCTCGGCATCGCCGGCCTCGATGGCCCGGTGGATCGGGGCGGCGCCACGCCAGCGCGGCAGCAGCGAGGCATGGATGTTCAGGCAGCCGAGACCCAGGGCCCCCACGCTCCCCGCTACGCGTGGTTCGCTGCCCCCCGAGGCGGCGTTCGCGCCTTGGGACGGCCCGGCGGCGCTCAGCGTATCCAGCACCCATTGCGGCAGGATCAGCCCGTAGGCGGCCACCACCATCACGTCGGCCCGGGCCGCCTCGAGCGCCGTCCGCGCGTCCGCCGCGTCCCCGGGGCACTTGCCGTCCAGCCGCAGGCTGCGTGGCTGCGCCACCGGCAGGCCGTGATCCAGCGCGAACTGCTTGACCGGCGAGGCCTGCAGCTTGAGCCCGCGGCCGGCGGGCCGATCGGGCTGGGTCAGCACCAGGGGGATGTCGAAGCCGGCGGCGTGCAGCCGCTGCAGCGCGGCGCGGGCGAACTCGGGCGTGCCGGCGAAGACGACGCGCATCTAGCCGCGCTCATCACGCACGTTGCGGAACTCCATGGCCGGGTGCGCGCGCCGCACCACGTTCTGTGCGTCCAGGTACACGTGGTAGAACATGTCGGTGTTGACCGCGTCGCGCCAGCGGTAGGTGAGCACCGGGCCGTTCCAGCTGGAGACAGCGTCGACGCGCGCCGGCGGGCCGAACTCGCGCTGCACGTCGATGCCGGTCCACACGCCGGGCTGGATACGCTGGAACTCCCGCTCGGCGAGCACCTGCCGCACCTGCGTCACGCGTCCCATGGCGTCCAGGTCCACCATGTAGGCGTGCTGGCCGAACGGCTGCAGCGAGTACTGCAGGCGCTCGCCGCCACCGGGCAGCGGCACCACGGCCGTGGGCTGGCCGGCCTGCGCGACCACGTCGGCGCGCGGCGTGCCGGGCGCGATGCGGCCGGCGTTGTAGGCATTGCCGGCGCAGCCGGCCAGCAGGGCCGTGGCCAGGACGGCGGACAGCAGGAACTTCATGCGTGTATCTCGGATTGCGGCTCTCAGGCGCGCTCGGTCTCGCGGCGCGCCTTGAGCATCTTGGTCTTGATGCGGTTGCGCTTGAGCGGCGACAGGTACTCGACGAACACCTTGCCCTGCAGATGGTCCATCTCGTGCTGGATGCACACGGCCAGCAGGCCCTGGGCCTCCAGCGTGCGCTCCTGGCCCTTGTCGTCCAGCGCGCGCACGCGGATGGCGGTGGAGCGCTCGACGCCGTCGTAGATGCCGGGCACGGACAGGCAGCCTTCGTCGCCCAGCTGCTTGTCGTCGCTGGCCCAGACGATCTCGGGGTTGATCAGCACCAGCGGCTGGTTGCGCTCCTCGGACACGTCGATGACGATCAGCCGCTCGTGCACGTCGACCTGGGTCGCGGCCAGGCCGATGCCGTTGGCGTCGTACATGGTTTCCAGCATGTCGGCCACGAGTGTCTGGATGCGCGCGTCGATGGCCTGCACCGGGCGGGCCACCGTGTGCAGGCGGGGATCGGGATAAACGAGGATGGGAAGCAGTGCCATGGAGAACCTGTGCGGGTGTCGCTATTTTCGCCACTTTTGCCCGCGCCCACCGGCGCCCGCGGGCATAAACGTTGCCCCATCAAGGGCTTGAGCGCAGAATCGCCAGCGGTTTGTCAAGAAGATCCGAGGACGGGAAGAAACTCATGAAGGCGCATTCCAAGACCGCTCTGGCCTCCCCGCCGCAAGGCTTGAACACGGCGCGGCGGGCCGTCCTGAAGCTGGCCGGCGCCACCCTGACCGTACCGGCCTGGGCCCAGACCTTCCCCGACCTTCCCATCAGCGACGCGCAGCGCGCCACCGCCCAGCAGGTGGCCCAGGCCGGCGTGCCCCTGTCCGAGCTGGCGCCCGACGCACCCGACAGCTACCTGGTCAAGCGCGGCGACACCCTGTGGGGCATCTCGGGCATCTTCCTCGTCAGCCCGTGGCGCTGGCCCGAGCTGTGGGGCATGAACATGGACCAGGTCCGCAATCCGCACCTGATCTACCCCGGCCAGCAATTGCTGCTGGACAAGATCAACGGCATGGCGCGCCTGCGGCTGGCCCAGGGCGAGGGCCCGGACGGTCGGCCCATCGACACCATCCGCGTCTCGCCGCGCACCCGCATCCAGTCGCTGGGCGACCTGGCCTTGCCGACGCTGCAGCCCCATCTGATCGAGCCCTTCCTGGCCGAACCCATCATCGTGGACGAAGGCGTGCTGGAGCGCGCGCCGCGCATCGTGGCCGCGCCCGAGAGCCGGGTGCTGATCACGCGCGGCGACCGCGCCTACGTGCGCGGCGTCGAGCAGGCGCCGCTGCTGCAGGCCCAGCCGGGCCGCGCCGAGGAGTTCCGCGTGTTCCGCAAGGCGCGGCCGGTGCGCGACCCGGTCACGCGCAAGGTGCTGGGCTACGAGGCCCAGTACCTGGGCCGCGCCCTGCTGGTGCGGGGCCAGTCGGTGCAGCCGGTCAGGACCGGCGGCGGAACGCGGCCCCTGCCCGTGCCCGCCACCGTCGACATCGTCGCCGCCCGCGAGGAGATGCGGGCGGGCGACCGCCTGCTGCCCGAGCCGCCGCGGCAGCTGGTGAGCTACGCGCCCCGCGCCCCGCAGGGGCCGGTCGACGGCGCGGTGGCCGCCATGTACGGCGACTCGGTGGCCATGGCCGGCCAGAACCAGGTGGTGGTGATCAACAAGGGGACGGCCGACGGCATCGAGAGCGGCCACGTGCTGGCCATCCTGAAGGACGGCGCGCAGTTCCAGGACCGCTCGCAGCCGGGCGAGCGCCAGCAGATCAAGCTGCCCGACGAGCGCAACGGCCTGATGATGGTGTTCCGCCCGTTCGAGCGGCTGTCGTACGCGCTGATCCTGGAGATCCGCGACGGCGTGGAAGTCGGCGACCGGGTGGTCAACCCGCGCTGAGCCCGCTGCGCGCCGGCGCCTGGCCATGGAGCGCGACGAACTCGCCGCCTGGCTGCGGCTGTCGCTGACGCCGCAGGTCGGCTCCGGCACGGCGCGCCGGCTGCTCGCCGCCTTCGGCCTGCCGCAGAACATCTTCGCCCAGAGCCACGGCGCCTTGCTGGCCGTGGCCGCCCCGGCGCAGGCGCAGGCCCTGCTGGCCGAGCCGCCCGGACTGGCGGCGCAGGTGGAAGCCACGGCCCGGTGGCTGGCGCAGGCCCGGGCCGAGCGCACGCTGCTCACGCTGGCCGACGCCGCCTACCCGGCCGCGCTGCTGCAGACCGAAGACCCGCCGCTGATGCTGTACCTGGCCGGCCGCCGCGACCAGGTGTCGCGAGCCGACGGCTGGCCTCGCGCCATTGCCATGGTCGGCAGCCGCAATGCCACGCCGCAAGGACTGGACAACGCGCGCCAGTTCGCCCGTGCCTTCGCCCAGCAGGGCTGGACCGTGGTATCGGGACTGGCGCTGGGCGTGGACGGGGCGTCGCACGAAGGCGCGCTGGACGGCGCCGCGGCCGGGGCCCTGGCGACCATCGCCGTGGTCGGCACCGGACTGGACCGGGTCTATCCGCGCCAGCACCTGGAGCTGGCGCGCCGCATCGCCGCGCAGGGCCTGCTGGTCAGCGAATACCCCTTGGGCACGCCGCCGTTGCAGCCCAACTTTCCCAAGCGCAACCGGATCATCGCCGCGTTGAGCCAGGGCACGCTGGTGGTGGAGGCGGCGCTGCAGTCGGGCTCGCTCATCACCGCGCGCCAGGCGGCCGAGCAGGGCAAGGAGGTGTTCGCCATCCCCGGCTCCATCCACTCGCCCCAGGCCCGCGGCTGCCATGCGCTCATCCGGCAGGGCGCCAAGCTGGTGGAAACGGCCCAGGATGTGCTGGAAGAGCTGGTACCGCAGCCCACCAGCCGCGCGGCGGTATCCGGCGCTCGCGGCGAGCGCCCGGCGCAGGAGGCCGGCGACGACCCCGTGCTGGAATCGATGGGGCACGATCCCGTGACGCTCGATGCGCTGGTGGCGCGCACCGGGATGCCGCCGCCGGCGCTGCAGGCGCGTCTGCTCGAGCTCGAGCTGCAAGGCCAGGTGGGCCGGCTGCCCGGCGGGCTGTTCCAGCGCGTCGGCTCGGCCTGATGCGCTGCGGCGGCTGTGCAACGCTGGCGGCGGTTACGCCTGCGGCGGGTGCTTCTCGGCTATATTGGGTTCCATGTTTGAAGTGCTGGTGTTCGTTTACGAAAACTACTGGCGCGGCGACGCCTGCCCCCAGCTGCAGCAGCTCGGTCGCAAGCTCAGCGCCCACGGCTTCGAACCCGAGGAGATCCAGCAGGCGCTGACCTGGCTGGACGGCCTCAATCTCGCCGCGCAGAACACCCGCGCAGACGATCTCCCCTCCGAGGAGCGGCCGCTGCCGCTGCAATCTGCGGACAGCCTGCGGGTCTACTCGGTGCTCGAGCAGGACCACCTGGGCGCGCAGTGCCTGGGCTTCATTTCCTTCCTGGATTCGGCCGGCGTGCTGCCGGCGCCCATGCGCGAGATCGTGGTCGACCGCGCCATGGCCGCGCCGGGCGGACCGGTGTCCCTGGACGACCTGAAGATCATCGTGCTGATGGTCTATTGGAGCGTGGGACAGGAGCCCGACGCGCTGGTGCTCGACGAGCTGTGCGAAGACACCCTGGGGCGTCTGCCCCACTAGCTCACGTCAGCAGGCGTTCCGGGTTCGCGTCCAGCTTGGCCAGCGCATCCCGAGTGGCCCGCACCGTCAGCGCCTCTTCCTCGGTCGGCAGCAGCAGGCCCGCCTGCAGGTAGGACGCCAGGCGCCGCGCCTGGATCAGGTAGCTGCGGCCCTCGGACGAGGCGAACAGGTGCAGTTGCCGGCGCTGGCTGCGCCAGGCGTACTGCACGTGGGCGGTCTTGCCGTTGTGGTCCAGGCTGAACCAGTTGCCCAGCTGCAGCTCCTGCGCCCAGGCCAGCATGGCATCGTTGGGCTTGGAGCCGCCGTCGGCCACGACCTCGAGCATGGAAGCGTCGATGCCCAGCATCAGCTCGATGCTCTCGGCGTCCAGCGGCAGGTCGGTGGCCGGGTCGTCGGCGACGTAATCCTCTAGGTTGGCCAGGCGCTTGGCCATGGCGTCGATGCGGGCCTGCGGGATGGCCTCGGTCTTGGACTGGAAGGCATCGGCCAGCGTGTCGCCGATGACCTTGATGTGCGATTCCTGCGCCGGGCCCTGCAGCCCCAGCAGCGACATGCCCTGGCGCAGGCGCTGCAGCAGCCGGGGCAGGTCCTGGATGACGCGGGCGCGCTCGGCCCGGTTGGGCTTGGCGCTGGCGGCCCACACCAGCTCGGCCGCCGACCTCTTCATCGCCACCGTCTCCTCGTGCTGCGGCCCGTTCTTCACGGCGGCCACGGCCAGCACCTCGGCCCAGACCTTGAACAGGAACTCGCGGATCTCCTCGCGCACCGGGATGTCGTTGAGCATCTTGCGCATCTCGATGGTGTACTGGACCGCCATCGTTTCCTTCTGCTCCACCTGCTGCGCCACGCTGACCACGCGCTGGGTGGCGCTGCTGCCGGTGAGGAAGCGCGACAGGAATTGCTGGAACTCGTCGTACACCAGCTGGAACACGCGCCGGCCGGTCTCGGGGTACTGCTCGATCACCTGCACCACCCGCTTGATCTCCGCCTCCAGCGCGCTGCCGCCGATGGCCGTGGCATCGAAGCCCATCACACACGAGCCCATGCGGTCGATCAGCTGGCGCGCCGGGTGCTGCAGGGTGCCGAAGAACTCGGGCTCGGACAGCGCCACCCGCAGCACCGGCATCTGCAGGCGGGCGAACCAGACGCGCACGCCGGGCGGGATGCGCTCCTCGGCCAGGATGCTCTGGAACATCAGCGCCACGATCTCGATGGTCGCCTTCTCGCCCGAGGTGGTGGCCTGCTTCTTGAGTTCGCCGGTGCGCTGGCGCAACTCGACCGCGGCGCGCTGCACCGCCGAGTCGTCGTAGGCGGCTTCGGCCGCGGCGGCGCCCTGCACCTCCGTCTGCACCTGGGTGGCAGCCCCGGGCCCCGCCTGGCCCGCCAGCGCGCTGGCCAGCGCCGGCGAGGGCTGGCCCGCCCGGTCAGGATCGAAATCCGGCACCCGCTCCATGAGCAGGCGCTTGAGCTGGCCGATGACCCCGCTGGCGCGGGCGCGGGCCCGCGCCAGCGGGGTGGTGTTGGTCATCAGCCGGGTCTCGTCGGCCACGCCCCACGCTCCCCCGGCGTTACCGCCCGGCCCCCCGCGGCCACCCGCCGAGTGGCCGCCACCTGAAGAACCGCCGGAAGCGCCGCCCGGCAAGGAGACGCCGTCGGCGCCGCCGCCACCACCACCACCGCTACCACCGCCATTTCCCGCTCCTGCGGCCGACCCGGACCCGGCGGCGCGATCGGTCCCCGCGGCCGAGCGGCCCAGGTTCGCCGATGAGGCCGCGGCGGCCGGCGCGCGCGCGGAGGCGCCGCGCCTGACGCGTGAGCTCAGGTCGATGTCCGGCAGCACGCCCTGGGCCACCAGGGTTTCGTTGACGCGCTTGTACGCCGCCGTCAGGCAGGGCACCAGCTGCTGCTGGATCACGTCGCTGACCAGCACCCAGGTCGGGCGCGGCAACTCGCTGGCCAGCCACTGCTCGATCAGCAGCTGCGACACCGTCTCGGGCCGCAGCACGTCGTCGGCGGCGAGGTCGCTGCCGCCTTCCAGGTGCTGCACGCGCACCTTCAGGTCGTTCAGCTCCCAGACCGCCTTTTCCTGGACGGCCAGGGCCAGCCGGGACGCCAGGATCTTCCTTTCCACCACCTCGTCGCCGATCAGCTCCAGGCTGGCGGCGGCCGGGCGCATCCGCGCCGTCGATGCCGTCGCCGGCACCATGGCGCGGCGCCAGGCCTTGCGGGTGTTGTCGACCCAGCCGGAGCGCAGGCGCTCGAACTCGATCAGGGCATCGCGCCGCTCGTGCATCTCGCGGGTGCTGGCGCCGCTGTTGGCCAGCTCGGTCAGGCGGCTGCGCAGGGCGTCGGACAGCGCGGGAAGCGCCGCTTCCAGGTCGCCCACGAACTGCTCGCGCACCTGGCGGGCCAGCAGAGCGTTGGAGGGCGGCTGTGCGCTGGCCAAGATGTCCTCAGACCGTGGCGCCGGCGTTGGGATCGTTGGGATCCCCTTCCTTCCTGGCCGGCGCCTTGACCAGGTCCTCGCGCTTGACGCCCAGCCACATGGCGATGGCAGCGGCGACGAACACCGAGGAGTAGATGCCGAACAGGATGCCGATGGTCAGGGCCAGGGCGAAGTAATACAGGGTGGCGCCGCCGAACAGCAGCATGGACAGCACCATGATCTGGGTGGAGCCGTGCGTGATGATGGTGCGGCTGATGGTGGAGGTGATGGCGTTGTCGATGATCTCCACCGTGCTCATCTTGCGGTAGCGGCGGAAGTTCTCTCGGATGCGGTCGAAGATGACCACGGACTCGTTGACCGAGTAGCCCAGCACCGCCAGCACCGCCGCCAGCACCGCCAGCGAGAACTCCCACTGGAAGAAGGCGAAGAAGCCCAGGATGATGATCACGTCGTGCAGGTTGGCGACGATGGCCGCCACCGCGAACTTCCACTCGAAGCGGAAGGCCAGGTAGATCATGATGCCCACCACCACCATGGCCAGCGCCTTGAGGCCGTCGGCGGCCAGCTCCTCGCCGACCTGGGGCCCGACGAACTCGGTGCGCCGCAGCGACACGCTGGGGTCCGTGGTCCGCAGCGCGCCGAGCACCTGCTCGCTCTGTTGTGCGGAACTCACGCCTTTCTGGGCCGGCAGCCGGATCATCACGTCGCGCGCGGTGCCGAAGTTCTGCACCTGCACGTCCGAGTAGCCCAGCCCCGCGATCGTCTGGCGGATGCGCTCGACGTCGGCGGCCTGGGCGTAGCCCACCTGCATCACGGTGCCGCCGGTGAACTCCACCGAGAGGTGCAGGCCCCGGGTGACCAGGAAGAAGACCGCGGCGGCGAAGGTCAGGAACGAGATGATGTTGAACACCATCGCGTGCCGCATGAACGGGATGTCCCGACGGATCTTGAAGAATTCCATGTCGTCAGCGGCCCTCAGCCTTGGTTATAGCGCCATCCGCGCCCGGCCGCCAGACCGTGCCGATGGAGACCGACTTGAGCTTCTTCTGGCGGCCGTACCACAGGTTGACCAGCCCGCGCGAGAAGAACACGGCCGAGAACATGGAGGTCAGGATGCCGATCACGTGCACCACGGCGAAGCCGCGCACCGGCCCGGAGCCGAAGGCCAGCAGGGCGACGCCGGCGATCAGGGTGGTGATGTTGGAGTCCAGGATGGTGGCCCAGGCTCGGTCGTAGCCGGCATGGATGGCCGCCTGCGGCGAGACGCCGTTGCGCAGCTCCTCGCGCACCCGCTCGTTGATCAGCACGTTGGAGTCGATCGCCATGCCCAGCGCCAGCGCCATCGCGGCCATGCCCGGCAGCGTCAGGGTGGCCTGCAGCATGGACAGGATGGCCACCAGCAGCAGCAGGTTGACGGCCAGCGCCAGCCCGGAGAACAGGCCGAACAGCGCGTAGTAGACGGCCATGAACGCGACGATGGCGGCGAAGCCCCAGGCCACGCTGTGGAAGCCCTTGGCGATGTTCTCGGCGCCCAGCGTCGGCCCGATGGTGAGCTCCTCGATGATCTCCATGGGCGCGGCCAGCGAGCCGGCGCGCAGCAGCAGGGCCAGGTCGTTGGCCTCGTTCACCGTCATCGAGCCCGAGATCTGGAACCGGTTGCCCAGCTCGCTCTGGATCACCGGCGCCGTGAGCACCTCGCCGCGGCCCTTCTCGAACAGCAGGATGGCCATGCGCTTGCCCACGTTCTCGCGGCTGGTGTCGCGCATGATGCGGCCGCCCTTGGCGTCCACCGTGAGGTCCACCTTGGGCTGCTGGGTCTGGGAATCGAAGCCCGGCTGGGCGTCGGTCAGGCTGTCGCCGGTGAGGATGACCTGCTTCTTCACGATCACCGGCCGGCCGTCGCGCTCGAGGAAGCGCTCGGAGCCGAACGGCACCGGGCCGGTGCCCAGCTCGGCGGCCCGCGCCTCGGCGCTCTCGTCCACCAGGCGCATCTCCAGCGTGGCGGTGCGCCCCAGGATGTCCTTGGCCTTGGCCGTGTCCTGCACGCCGGGCAGCTGCACCACGATGCGGTCCAGGCCCTGCTGCTGGATTACCGGCTCGGCCACGCCCAGTTCGTTGATGCGGTTGTGCAGCGTCAGGATGTTCTGCTTGAGGGCCTGCTCCTGCACCCGCCGGGCCGCCTCGGGCCGGATGGTCGCGGTCAGCAGGTAGTCGG
The DNA here is from genome assembly GCF_000215705.1 of Ramlibacter tataouinensis TTB310. NCBI lineage: Bacteria > Pseudomonadati > Pseudomonadota > Betaproteobacteria > Burkholderiales > Comamonadaceae > Ramlibacter > Ramlibacter tataouinensis. Next base: position 3,928,981 of record NC_015677.1, read on the forward strand.
TGCCGGCGGTCGACTCGGCCACCTGCAGGTCCGGGAACTGGTCGGCGACCACGCGGCGTGCCGCCTCCATCGACTGGCCGTCGCGAAAGCGCACCTGCACGGCCTGGCCATCACGGCTGATGCCGGCATGCCGGATGTTGGCCTCGCGCAGCTGGGTGCGCAGGTCGCCGGCGAAGGACTCGGCCTTCTTGGTCAGCGCGCCCTGCATGTCCACCTGCAGCATGAAATGCACGCCGCCGCGCAGGTCCAGGCCCAGGTACATGGGCGCGGCGCCCAGGGCCGACAGCCAGCGCGGCGAGGCCGACAGCAGGTTCAGCGCCACCACGTAGGGCGGGTCGGCAGGGTCGGGCACCAAAGCCTTCTGCAGCGCGTCGCGGGCGCGCAGCTGCGTGTCGGTGCTGTCCAGGCGCACCTTGACGGAGCTGGCGTCCAGGGTGGTGCTCTCGGGCTGGATGCCCGCGGCCGACAGCGCCTGCTCGACCCGCGCCAGCGTGGTCGCGTCCACCTTCACGGTGGCTTTGGCCGAGGACACCTGCACCGCCGGGGCCTCGCCGAAGAAATTGGGCAGCGTGTAGACGATGCCCACCAGCAGCGCGATCACCAGGATCGCGTACTTCCAAAGGGGATACCGGTTCATCGGGGGGAGGTCGAAGATGTGAAGGACGCGCGCTGCGCAGCAGCGGCGCTGACACCTTCTGACACCTTCTCTTACTTGATGGTTCCCTTGGGCAGGACCTGCACCACGGCGCTGCGCTGCACCTGGATCTCCACCCCGTTGGCGATCTCCACCCCCAGGTAGGTGTCGCCCAGCTTGGTGACGCGGCCCAGCACGCCGCCGGCCGTGGCCACCTCGTCGCCCTTGGCCAGCGCTTCGATCATGGCCCGGTGCTCCTTCTGCCGCTTCATCTGCGGGCGGATCATCACGAAATACAGCACCACGAACATCAGCACCAGCGGCAGCATGCTCATGAGCGAGGACTGCATGTCGCCGCCGGCGGCGGCCGGGGCGGTCTGGGCAAAGGCGGAGGAGATCAGCACGGGGGCTCCAGCAGAAGTTGTCGTCGTAAAGCGGCGACCGCCCACGCCGAAGCCAGGCTTCGGCGCCGGACGGAAGAGAAAGATTGTATGCGGGCGCCCGGACACCACGCCCCTGCATCCCTCAGGGGCAAGGGGCCGGGCGCCCCCTCAGGCCGCCAGCCGCGCCTCGCGCGGGGCGCGCCACTGCTGCATCAGGGCGGACCAGCGGACCCGCGCCGGCGCCAGGTGGCGCTCCTTCACATGCCCGAAGCCGCGGATCTGCTCCGGAACGCGCGCGATCTCGACGGCCAGCGCGTGGTTGCCGGCGTCCAGCGAGGCCAGCAGCTCGTCGATGCAGGCGCGGTACTCGGCGATCAGCGCGCGCTCGGTGCGCCGCTCGGAGGTGGCGCCGAACGGGTCCAGCGCGGTGCCGCGCAGGCCGCGCAGCTTGGCCAGGATGCGGAAGCCCAGGCCCATGGCCGGCCCGTACTTGCGCTTGACCAGCTCGCCCTTGGCGTTGCGCCGGGCCAGCAGGGGCGGCGCCAGGTGGTAGTTCACCCGCCAGTCGCCCTCGAACTGCGCGGCGATGCGCTCCCGGAAGCCGGTTTCGGTGTGCAGCCGCGCGACCTCGTACTCGTCCTTGTAGGCCATCAGCTTGAACAGGTTGCGCGCCACCGCCTCGGCCAGGGACGCCTTGCCCAGCGGCGCCTCGGCGGCGCGCACCTTCTCGACGAAGGCCGAGTAGGCCTGCGAATACGCCGCGTTCTGGTAGGCGGTGAGGAACTCGACGCGGCGGGCGATCACGCTGTCCAGCGTCTCGCGCTTCTTGAACTCGACCACCTGCGCGGGGGCCAGCAGCTTCTCGACGCTGGCGGGGTCGTGCGCGGCGCGCCGGCCCCAGGCAAAGGCGGCCTTGTTGGCCTCGACCGCCACCCCGTTGAGCTCGATGGCGCGCATCAGCGCCGCCAGGCCCAGCGGGACCCAGCCCTTCTGCCAGGCATACCCCAGCATCATGGGGTTGGTGTACAGGCTGTCGCCCATCAGCCGGGTGGCCGCCAGGTCGGCGTTGAAGGCCGACAGGCCCTGCGGCCCGACCGCCCGGGCGACCTCGGCCGCGCAGGCGTCCGCGGGGTTGGCCCATTCGGTGTTGCGCACGAAGGCGGCGGTGGGCGTGCTGTGGGCGTTGAGCGCCACGCGCGTGCGGCCTTCGCGCATGCGAAGCACGGTTTCCTTGCCGGCCGCGACGATGGGGTCGCAGCCGATCACCAGGTCAGCACCGGCCATGCCGACGCGGGTGGTGCGGATGTCCTCGGCGCTGTCGCCGATCAGCACATGGCTCCAGGTCGCGCCGCCCTTCTGGGCCAGGCCCGCCGCATCCTGCGTGACGATGCCCCGGCCCTCGATGTGGGCCGCCATGCCCAGCAGCTGGCCGATGGTGATCACGCCGGTGCCGCCCACCCCGGCGACCACGATGCCGTAGGCGCCGTGCGTCGCCGGCAGCGCCGGCTCGGGCAGCTCGCCCAGGGACTGCGGCGACGGCGCCTGCTCCCCGCCCTTGGCTTTCTTCTTCAACTGCCCGCCCTCGATGGTGACGAAGCTGGGGCAGAAGCCCTTGAGGCAGCTGGTGTCCTTGTTGCAGGTGCTCTGGTTGATGGTGCGCTTGCGGCCGAACTCGGTTTCCAGCGGCTCCACCGACAGGCAGTTGGACTGCACGCCGCAGTCGCCGCAGCCCTCGCACACCAGGTCGTTGATCATCACCCGTACGGCCGGGTCGACCATGCTGCCGCGCTTGCGGCGCCGGCGCTTCTCGGTGGCGCAGGTCTGGTCGTAGACGATGGCGGTGGTGCCCGGGATCTCGCGGAATTCGCGCTGGATGCGGTCCAGCTCGTCGCGGTGGAACACCTCGACCCCGGCCGGCAGCTTGGCCACGGCGTACTTTTCGGGCTCGTCGGTCACGATCACCTGCCGGGCCACGCTCTCGGCCTGCAGGCTGTGCACGATCTGGATCACCGAGTGGCCCTCGGGCCGCTCGCCCACCTGCTGGCCGCCAGTCATGGCCACCGCGTCGTTGTAGAGGATCTTGTAGGTGATGTTCACGCCGGCGGCGATGGATTGGCGGATCGCCAGCAGGCCGCTGTGGAAGTAGGTGCCGTCGCCCAGGTTGGCGAACACGTGCTTCTCGTGGGTGAAGGGCTGCTGGCCCACCCAGGGCACGCCCTCGCCGCCCATCTGGGTGAAGCCCAGCGTGGCCCGGTCCATCCAGGTGGCCATGAAATGGCAGCCGATGCCGGCCATGGCGCGCGAGCCTTCGGGCACCACGGTGGAGGTGTTGTGCGGGCAGCCCGAGCAGAACCAGGGCTGGCGGTCGGCCTTGACCTCCAGCGCCTGCATGGCGCGCTCCTTGGCCTGCAGGATGGCCAGCTGCGCGTCCATGCGCGCCGCCAGGGCGCCGTCCACGCCCAGCTTCTTCAGGCGCTGCGCGATGGCGCGGGCGATCAGGGCCGGCGACAGGTCGGCGTTGGCGCGCAGCAGGGTGTTGCCCGTGGGGTTGGGCATGGACCATTCGCCCCCCGAATAGTCGCCCTCGACCTCGTTGAACTTGCCCAGCACCTGGGGCCGCACGTCGGGACGCCAGTTGTAGAGCTCCTCCTTGAGCTGGTATTCGATGACCTGGCGCTTCTCCTCGACCACCAGGATCTCGCGCAGCCCGGTGGCGAACTCGCGGGTGGTCTGCGCCTCCAGCGGCCAGACCACGGCCACCTTGTGCAGGCGGATGCCGATCCGCCGGCAGGTGTCGTCGTCCAGGCCCAGGTCGGCCAGGGCCTGGCGGGTGTCGTTGTAGGCCTTGCCGCTGGCGATCAGGCCGAAGCGGTCGTTCGGCCCCTCGACCACGTTGTGGTTCAGGCGGTTGGCGCGGATGTAGGCCAGGGCGGCATACCACTTGTAGTCGAACAGGCGCGCCTCCTGCTCCAGCGCGGTGTCGGGCCAGCGGATGTGCACCCCGCCCGGCGGCATGTGGAAGTCCTCGGGCAGCCGGATGCGCACCCGCTCGGGATCGATCATGGCGCTGGCGCTGGACTCCACGATCTCCTGGATGGTCTTCATGCCGGTCCACACGCCGGCATAGCGGCTCATCGCGAAGGCGTGCAGGCCCAGGTCCAGGATCTCCTGCACCGAGGCCGGGAAGAACACCGGCAGGCCGCAGGCCTTGAAGATGTGGTCGCTCTGGTGCGCCGCGGTCGAGCTCTTGGCCACGTGGTCGTCGCCGGCCACCGCGATCACGCCGCCCCAGGGCGTGGTGCCGGCCATGTTGGCGTGCTTGAACACGTCCGAGCAGCGGTCCACGCCGGGCCCCTTGCCGTACCAGATGCCGAACACGCCGTCGAACTTCTGCTGCGCCCCGGGGGCGAAGCCCAGCTGCTGCGTGCCCCACAGCGCGGTGGCCGCCAGCTCCTCGTTGACACCGGGCTGGAACACGATGTTCTGGGCCTGCAGGTAGGACTTGGCCTTCCACAGCGCCTGGTCGTAGCCGCCCAGGGGCGAGCCCCGGTAGCCGCTGATGAAGCCCGCCGTGTTCCTGCCCACCAGCGCGTCGCGCTGGCGCTGCAGCATCGGCAGCTTGACCAAGGCCTGCACCCCGCTCATGAAGGCCCGCCCGTGGTCCAGCGAGTACTTGTCGTCCAGCGTGACGGTTTCGAGCGCCTGGCGGATGTGCTCGGGCAGCGGTGCGTTCATGAAGCCTTGTCTCCTGCGTCTGCGTGGGCTGCGTGCCCCGGGACGAGTGTAGGCCGGCCGCCGGCGATATGTCGTTGCTTTTGATGCCGGAAAGTGCCCGGTCAGAGCAATATCGTTGCGTTCACTTGCAGAAACCAGAAGAAGAAAGCCGGCTGAGGCCGGCTTTCTTCTTCAGGCTGCTCGTGCCGTCAGGACCTGTTGCGCAAGGCGGGGCCGTTGCCGCCGATCAGCGCGCCATCGTCGCGGGTGATCACCAGGGTGGCCGAGCGCGGGCGCTTGCCGAGGCCGTAACCGGCGTTCGATGGCCACTGGCTGGTGTACTTGGCGGGATCGTTCACGTCGGCCTTGCTGATCGACTCGCCGGGGTGCTGCACGTTGACGAAGATGGCCTTGCCGTCGGGGGTCTCGGTCACGCCGGTGATCTCGCAGTCGACCGGGCCGACCAGGAAACGCGCCAGCGTGGCTGCGGTCGGCTTGGCACCGACATGGGTCGTGACCTCTGCCGTCGTGCCGTCGGCCCGGGTGTAGTTCAGCGTCACCGGCTGGCCGTCGCCGACGCGGCCCGGCCGGCCGATCAGCATCATGCAGTTGGTCTCGTCGGTGTACGCGCCGTCGTCGGTCTGGATGAAGCACAGCCCGGTCTTGGGGCTGAACCACAGGCCGTCGGGGCTGGAGAAGTCCTGGTCGTCGTTCAGGCCGGACAGGTTCACGCGGGCCGGGTCGGCATCGGCCTCGGCGCCGAACAGGTAGATGTCCCAGGCGAAGCGCGTCGCCGCACCGCGGCCGCCGTCCTCGCGCAGGCGGATGATGTGGCCGTTGACGTTGCGCGCGCTGGCCGGTGCCTCGGTCGCGGCATCGTTGTAAGAGCGCGGATTGGCCGGGTCCACCGGCTGCTGGCTGCCTGTGGGGCTGACCTTGCGGTTGGCGTTGTTGGTCAGCGTGTAGTAGACCTCGCCGGTCACCGGATGCACCGCACACCATTCGGGCCGGTCCATCCTGGTGGCTCCGACCGCGTCGGCGGCCAGGCGGGCGTTGACCACCACGTCGGCCTGGTTGGCGAAGGCATAGGCGGCGTAGCCGGCGACGGCCGGGTTGGCCATGCTCAGCTCGATCCACTCCCCCGTCCCGTCGCCGGCGAACTTGGCCACATACAGCTTGCCCTCGTCCAGGTACTTGTCGCCGGTGGTGATCCGGTTGGCGGGTTCGGCGTCGGCCGGGTTCCAGGGCATCTTGCTCACGAACTTGTACATGTACTCGCCCTGCGAGTCGTCGCCCATGTAGACGGCCAGCGGCTGGCCCGGCGCGCGCAGGCCGAAGGCCGCGCTCTCATGGGCGAAGCGGCCCAGCGCGGTGCGCTTGCGGATGGCGACGTTCTTGTCGTAGGGGTCGATCTCGACGATGTAGCCGTAGGTGTTGAGCTCGTTGCGGTAGTCTTCCGCGGGCCCGGCGCCCACCTGCGAGATGTTCCAGCGCGCATACTTGTCGTCCGTGCCGGCGGTCTCCCAGCGATGGCGGCTGGCACTGCCGGCATTGCGGCCGCTGCGGCGCAGCGAGACGACGCTCTTGGCCATGGGCCCGCCCCGCGCGGCATCGTCCCCGCCGGAGCGGGTGAAGTAGCCGGCCCAGTTCTCCTCCCCGGTCAGGAAGGTACCCCAGGGCGTGTAGCCGGTGCCGCAGTTGTTGATGGTGCCGCGGCAAGTGGTGCCGTCGGGCGAGTACCGGGTGACCATCAGGCCGTCGCCGCGGGCGGGCCCGTGGATCTGCATCGGCGTGAGCGGGGTGACGCGGCGGTTGTACCGCGAGCCCCTGTCGTAAGCGAAGGACTGGCCCCTGCGCTGCACCTCGGCCACCGACACGCCGTGGGCGGCGATCTCCTTGTCCACCTCGGCCACCGGGCGGCCGGCCGTCGCCGTGGCCGCCGTGACGCCGTTGGCATGCAGGAACTGGTCGACCAGGGCCTCGTGGTTCATCACCAGCAGGCCGCGCTTGGACCCGTTGGGGTCGCGGGCGGTGCCGGTGGCGTTCAGGCCGAAGTACTCCATGCCGTCATGCTGGTCGCCGGCGCGGTGCTCGAAGTCGGTGTCCGTGCCGTCGTTGAGGTACTCCGGGACGGTGGCCGCGAGGGGGTCCCCGGTGGCATAGATCGGCGTGGCGGTGTAGCCGCGCGGCACCAGCACCGCATCGGCCTTGCTCTTGGGCACCGGCTGGAAATTCAGCGTCAAGGCCTTGGACTGGACGTCGGCGGCCGCGACATCGGCCGCCTCGGCCACGTCGGAAGCGCCGCCGCAGGCCGCCAGCACCGCGGCACCCGCGCTGCCGACGCCGACGCGCAGCAGGTTGCGCCGCGACAGGCGGGCTTCGACGATGTCGTTGAGCGAGGGGTTCCCGCTGGTGTTGCAGTTGTCCTCGTCGCCGTTGCCGGCCAGGGCCATCTGTTCGGGATGGGTGTTCGCGTTCATGAAGAAGTCTTTCTCGTTGCGTCGTTGCGAAAACGAGGCGAGCGTAGAAAGACTGTGTGACGCGGCCATGGCGGCCGCGTGACAGCTCGATGAAACAGCCGCAGGCGCGCGGCCTCAGCCGCGCACGCAGCGCACCGTCAGCGGCTGCAGCGGGTAGTGGAGCAGGGCCTCGCGTTCGCCCGCCCCCAGGCCGAACTCGGCGCGCATGCGCGGGTTGCTCCACACCGTGTGCCGGGGCGTGGTCCCGCCGGCGTCGCGCAGCAGGAAGTCCTGGCCGCGCGGGCCAGCGTCCAGCACCGCGCTGTCGTCGAGGAAGAGGACGCTGAAATCAAAGCCTTGCTCGCAGCGGTAGCGGATGCCCGGCGGCTCGCTGGGCGGCTCGCCGGGCCGCGGGGTCGCGCAGCCGGCCGCCAGCAGGGCGGCGGCGCAGGCCAGGATGGCGCGCCGCACCGTCAGCCTCCCGCCCGGGGCCACAGCACCCACAGCCTGAGCGGCTGCTTCAGCCGGCCGGCCAGGTCGCCGGCCTCCTCGCCCCAGCCCACGAAATAATCCGCGCGCACCGCGCCGACGATGGCGCTGCCGGTGTCCTGCGCCAGCACCAGGCGCTGCAGCGGCAGCTGCGGCCCGGGCGAGGCCAGCCACACGGGCGTGCCGTAGGGGATGCTCTCCTTGTCCACCGCGATCGAGCGGCCGGGGGTCAGCGCGACGCCCTGCGCGCCGCGCGGGCCCAAGGCGGCGTCCAGCTCGGGCAGGGGTTCCTCGCGGAAGAACACGGTGCGCGGATTGCTCCACAGCATCTCGTTGACGCGCTGCGGGTTGGCCTGGGCCCAGGCCTTGATGCCGGGCCAGGACACGTCGCGCAGCTGGCCCCGCTGCTGCAGCCAGCTGCCGACGCTGCGGTAGGGGTGGTCGTTGGTCGCCGCATAGGCCAGCCGCACGGTGCGCACGCTGCCGTCGGGCTCGGTGATGCGCAAACGGCCCGAGCCCTGGATCTGCAGCACCAGCGCATCCAGCGGGTCGGCCAGCCAGGCGATCTCGCGGCCGCGCAGCTGGGCCCGCGCCTGCGGCGAAGTCTCCATCTCCTGGCGGCTGAACCAGGGCTTGCGCTGGCCCAGGCCGGCCGGCGGCCGGTACAGCGGCACGGTGTGCGTCGCGCTGGGCTGGCGCCGCGCCTGCAGCACCGGCTCGTAGTAGGCGGTCAGCAGGCCCTCGGCCGTGCCCTGCGCGGGCGCGGGCTCGACGCGGTAGGGCTGCAGCGCCTGCTGCATCCAGGCCCGCTGCTCCTCGGGCGTGGCGATGGACAGGCGCCGCACCTGCGGGCACAGCGCCTCCCAAGGCGCGGCCGGCCGCTCGCAGCTCTTGAGCCAGGCATTCCAGGCCTCGTGCAGGGCATCGGCGTCGAAGCCGGGCAGCTCGCTCCAGCGCACCGGCTGCCAGCGGCTCTTGCCGCTGGCCAGGGCGGGCGGCAGCGGCGCGGCGTCCGCCGGCGGCAACGGCGGCGTCACCGCGGCGGGGGCGGAAGGCAGGGTGGGGACCGTGGGCGCGACCGGCGCCTCGTCCGGCGGGGGCAGCGGCACGCTGCCGCAGGCGGCCAGCGTTCCTACAATCGCCGACGCCGCCCAACGCAAAGATGCTCTCATGCTGCTGATTCTGCTCGAAGCCCTGCTCGCGCTGGCCCTGCTGGTGCTGATCGTGTGGTGGACCATGTTCTCCGGCCGGCCCAAGGGCGAGCCGCCGGCGCCGCCGCAGGACGACGCTGCCGGGAAGGAATAGCCCTCAGGTCTTGCGCAGCACGTTGGCCAGCTCGACGGCCGAGCGCACCTCCATCTTGTCGAACACGCGGGCGCGGTGCACCTCGACCGTGCGCACGCTGATGTCCAGCTCGTCGGCGATCAGCTTGTTGGGCAGGCCGCGCGCCACGCGGTGCATCACGTCGCGCTCGCGCTGGGTCAGCTCGGCCAGGCGCGCCTGCACCCGCCGCTGCTCGCGCTGCGCCGCCAGCACCTCGGCCGAGCACGCGATCGCCTGCTCGACGCGGTCCACCAGCGCGTTGTCGGAAAAGGGTTTCTCGCAGAAGTCGAAGGCGCCGCGCTTGACCATGGCCACGGCGGTGGGCACGTCGGCATGCCCGGTCAGGAAGATCACCGGCATCACCTCCGCCAGCCCCAGGGCGGCCAGCCGCTCGAACAAGGCCAGGCCGCTGGTGCCCGGCATGCGCACGTCCAGCAGCAGGCAGCAGGGATGCCGCGGCGCGAAGCCGCGCGCCAGCATCGCCTCGAACGCGTCGCCGCTGGCGAAACCCTCGCTGGGCAGGCGGCGCGAGCGCAGCAGCCAGGCCAGGGCGTCGCGCACGCTGGCGTCGTCGTCGACAATGTAGACGGTGGCGTCGTGCAGCGGCTGCATCAGGCGGCTTCCAGCGCGGCGGCAGGCAGGCCGCCGGGCGCCCCCGCCGGGCCCGCGACCGGCAGCGTGAAGCGGAACACCGTGCCCTGCGGCAGGTTCGGCTCGAACTCCAGCAGGCCGCCGTGCTGCTCCACCACGGTGCGGCACAGCGACAGGCCCAGGCCCATGCCCTCGGCCTTGGTGGTGAAGAACGGCGTGAACAGCCGGTCCTGGATGTCCCGCGGCACGCCGGGGCCGCCATCGGCCACCGAGAACTCCAGCCAGGCCTCGCCGCCGTCGGCGGCCGGCGGGCAGCGGCGCACCTGCAGCGTGAGCGTGGGCCGCGCCACGCCCGCCTCGTCCATCGCCTGCATGGCATTGCGCGCCAGGTTCAGCAGCACCTGCTCGACCATGGTGCGGTCGCACAGCACCGCCGGCAGGCCCTCCGGCAGCCGGGTCAGCACGGTGACCCCCAGCTTGCGCGCCTGCAGGCCCACCAGCGGCATGACGGCGTCCACCAGCGCCTGCGGCGCCACCGCCTCGCGCGCCTGGTCGCGCCGGCGCACGAAGTCGTGCACGCTCCTGATCACCTTGCCGGCGCGCTCGGCCTGCTCGGCGATGCGCCGCATGGCCAGCTCGATGCCGTCCACCGCGCCGCCCTGCAGCAGGTTGAGCGAGCCGGTGGCATAGCTGGCGATGGCCGACAGCGGCTGGCTCAGCTCGTGCGACAGCAGCGAGGCCATCTCGCCGACGGTGGCCAGGCGCGCCGTGGCCTGCAGCCGCTCCTGGCTGGCGCGCGACAGCTCCTCGATGCGGCGCTGCTCGCTGACGTCCAGGAACGCGCTCATCCAGCCGGTCTGCACGCCCTGGGCGTTGATCAGCGGGGCCTCGATGATCAGCACCGGGAAGCGCGAGCCGTCCTTGCGCATGAACACCGACTCGAAGCCCTCGCGCGGCGGCACGTGCTGGCCGGCCAGCCGGACCGCCTGGCGCTTCTGGTACTCGTCCACCAGCTCGGGCGGCCAGTAGGGCGCGGGCGCCGACTTCCCCATCAGCTCCTCGGCCGAAAAGCCCACCATCTGGCAGAACGCCGGGTTGACGTAGGTGATGCGGCCCTGCAGGTCGCGCGCGCGCAGGCCGGTCACCAGGGAGTCCTCCATCGCCTTGCGGAACGCCAGCGCGTCGGCCAGGTCCTGCTCGACGCGCACGCGCCGCCGGGTGTCCTTGCCCAGCAGGGCCAGCACCGCCGCCAGCGCGATCGACATGCCGGTCACCAGCGCGGTGAGCACGTTGGGGAACAGGTCGGGCGCGGCGCGCCAGCTGTCCATGCGCAGCACCAGGGTGTTGCCGGGCAGGTCCAGCAGCTGCTGCGAGCTGAAGATGCGGCTGCCGCGCTGGGCCACGCCGTGCAGCGCCAGGCGCGTGCCGTCCGCCTCGACGAACGAGACCTCCTGGTTGCGCGTGAGCTGCGGGCCGACCAGGCTGGTGAGCATCTCCGCCAGCGAGTAGGTCGCCACCATGTAGCCGGCCAGCTGGCCGGCGACCACGTGCGGCAGGCACAGCTCCATCACCTCCATGCCCAGGCCGCCCGGCTGCGGCAGGAAGTAGCTGGCGGCGTAGGCCGGCCCGCCGCGCCGGCGCGCATTGGCGCAGGCCAGCTGCACGTCGGCCTGCGCGTTCTCGCGCCCCAGCCGGCCGAACGGCGGCGCGCGGTACGGGGTGTCGACCGCCGCCACCGCGACCAGCGCGCTGTCGCGCCACTCGATGCGCACCCACTCGCGGCGTTCGCGCAGCAGCTGGGCCGCCTCCAGCGCCCAGCCTTCGCGCGAGGGCGGGCTGGCCTGCAAGGCCTGCAGGTTGCGCGCCAGGGCGGTGCGGATGTCGCCCGCGGCCTGGGCCGTGTCCACGTCGAGCTTGTCCTGCACCTGGCTGGCCTCGTAGCGCCCGGCCAGCCAGACCAGGATCACCAGCAGCGCCGCCACCAGGCCGACCAGGGCGGCCCACAAGGTCCAGCGCGGTCCGGGTCCGCCCATGGTCACAGCGCGCGGTGGTCCAGGGCCGGCAGCTGGCGCCGCAGCTGGGCCAGGCGCTCGCCGTCAAGCACCGCCATCGCCAGCCCCGGCCCTTCGTCCGCGCGCTGCGCCATGACCACGCCCCAGGGATCGACGACCAGCGAATGGCCCCAGGTGCGCCGGCCGTTCTCGTGCAACCCGCCCTGCGCCGGCGCGGCGACATAGGCCAGGTTCTCGATGGCGCGGGCGCGCAGCAGCGGCTCCCAGTGCGCCTGGCCGGTGGTGTGCGTGAAGGCGCTGGGTACCAGCAGCAGGTCGGCCGCCAGCTGCCGGTACAGCTCGGGGAACCGCAGGTCGTAGCACACCGACAGGCCGACGCGCCAGCGCCCGCCGTCGCGGGCCATCAGCGTGAAGGCCGCCGGCGCGGCACCCGGCTCGATGGCGCGGGCCTCGTCGTAGCGCTCGCGCCCGTCGTCGAAGCGGAACAGGTGGACCTTGTCGTAGCGCGCCGCGCAGGCGCCGTCGGGCGCGAACACCAGGCTGCTGTTGCGCACGCGCCGCTCGTCATCGGCGCGCAGCGGCAGCGTGCCGCCGGCGATCCACAGGCCCAGCTCGCGCGCGGTGCGGGACAGAAAGGCCTGGATCGGGCCGTCGCCGAACGCCTCGCACGCCGCCAGCTTGTCGCCGTCCTGCCGGCCCATCAGGCAGAAGTACTCGGGCAGCACCGCCAGTTCGGCGCCCTGGCGCGCTGCCTGCGTGAGCAGGGCCTGGGCGGCTGCCAGGTTGTCCTGCACGCGCGGTGTCGACACCATCTGGACGGCGGCCACGCTCAATCGCATCGTCGTCATCAATTGCTCCCCTGCACCTGCGCCGGGGGCGGCGCAGACGGGTCGGCGGCGGCGGACGGGCGGCGCGGCACGCGCGTGACCCGCGGGTCGGCCCAGGTGCCGTCCACCAGGAACTCCTGCGTGGCCGCGCGCATCAGCGGCTGGCGCAGGAAGAACTGGGCCAGGAAGGTGCCCAGACCGATCGCCGGGTTGATCACCGTGGCCACCAGCGAGGCCGTGCCGGCGTTGATCTCGGGCACCACCACCACCCGGATGTCCTGGGTCTCGCGCGCGATGTCGGCCCGGCCTTCCATCAGCACGGCCGCGTTGATGCCCTTCATCTGCAGGTTGTTGGTGAAGGCCATGCCCTGCTGGATGCTGGCGTCGCCGCGCACGAAATCGAAGGCAAAGCCCTCGCTGAACACGTCGCGGAAATCCAGCGTCAGTCGGCGCGGCAGCGACTGCAGGCTCAGCACCGACAGCAGCTTGGCCAGCCCCGGGTCGGCCTTGAGGAACTGCCCGGACTCGACGTTGACCGCGAAGCTGCCGTTGAGCGAGGGGTAGTCGGGCGAGAGCGGTGAACCCATCCAGGCCACCTGGCCTTCCAGCCGGCCGCGGCCGCCTTGCACCACGCCCGGCATGCCCAGCCGCGACAACAGCCCGCCGGCGTCGGCCAGGTCCAGCCGGAAGCTCATGACCGAGCGCCGGCGCTCGTCGGCCGGGCGCGGGCCGGCAGGCGGCCCGCCCGGCACCACGGCCTGTGCACCCAGCGCCGCCCAGTTGCCGGTGGCGCTGAACGTGGCCTCGGGCATGCCCAGGCTGAGCTTGTTCAGGCGCCACTCGCGGATGCCTCCCTCGCGCGCGACGGCGCCGGGCCCGCGGTTGACGGCATCGATCTCCAGCCGGCCGAGCTTCTTGCCGCGCAGCTCGAAGTCGTCCACCACCACGTCCAGCGCCGGGATGCTGGACTGCGGCTGCTGCTCCAGGATCGCCTCGACCTCGCCCGCGGCCGCCGCGGCCAGCGCCAGCCGGGTCAGCCGGGCGTACAGCCGCCCGGCGCCGGCGCCCGAGGAGGACTGGCGGTACTCGACATAGCCGTTGAGTTCCGCCGCGTCCACGTTGGCGCGCCAGGTCAGGCCCTCGCGCGAGCCGCCCACCACCACGTCGTGCAGCGTGCGGCCCTGCGCCACCAGCGCGCGCGCGCGCACCGCCAGCGTGGTGGGCAGGTAGCCCGACGCGGCGGCTGGGTCGGCCGGCCGGGCCGCCGGGCCCGCCGTGGCGGGCGGCGGAGGCGGCGAGGGCGGCGGCGTCGCGCCGGCCGCGGCCCCCAGCACCGATTCCCAGGCATCCACGTCCACGGTGGCGAGATGGATGTTGGCGACCACGCCCTGTTCCGGCATCGGCGCCTCCTCGCCCGCCTCCAGGCCGACGGCGATGGCGCCCCGCACCACCTGGGGCTCGGCCCCGGAAACGTCGCGCACGTAGCGCACGCTGGCCAGGCGCCCCAACTCCAGCAACCATCGGTCGTGCGGCCGGGCGGTGCCGTGCACGGCACCGGCTTCGAAGCGCAGCGGCAGCACCGCCTCGGCCGCCTTGTTCAGCGGCGGCGGCAGGCCGAGCGCCAGGCCCTGCAGGTTGCTGCTGACCGAGATGTCGGGCTGGCCGGGACGCAGGGCGATGGTGGCGCTGTAGGCGGCGCCGCCGCTGGCGTTGCGGGCCAGGCCGGCCAGCAGGCCCAGTTCGTGTGCCTGGCGCAAGCCCTCGGCGGTGGCCGTGCCCTGCACCCGCAGCACGGCCGAGGGTTCGGAGGCGCCGGCCGCCGGAGCCTGGCGGCTGCCGCCCTCGATGCGCACCTCGCCGCCCAGGGCACGCGCCTGCACGCCGGCCAGGGAGAAGCCGCGCTCGCTGAAGCCGATCACGCCGCGGGCCCGCGCGAGCGACGGGCTGTCGGGCGTGATCTGCACGTCGTTGCCGGCCAGCGTGACGCTGCCCTGCATCTTGGCGCTCGCCAGGTCGGCCAACGGCAGTGCCAGCTGCAGCCGCACCTCGGCGGGGCCGGTGGCGCTGGCCCGTGCCAGGCCGGAGCCGACCATCGCCGCCAGGGGCGAACCGTTGACCACGGCCAGCGACTCGGCCAGCGGGCCGCGCACCTGCCCCTGCACCATCACCGTGGCGTTGCGCAGGTCCGGGATGCTGGCGTCGGCCTGCACCTGCAGTGCGGGCCCGCTGCCCAGCCGGCCCTGGGCGGCCCCCACCCGCAGGCCGCCGCGCTCGAACACCAGCTCGCCGGACAGCCCGGTGAGGGCCGGCCACGGGGCCGGGCCCGGCACCAGGCTGCGCGGCGCATAGGCGTAGACGGCATCGCGCACCGGGGCGCTGATGCGGAACTCGCCGCGGCGCGCGTCGCTGAAGGGGAAATCATGCAGGTCGCCGCGCACCCGCACGCGGGCGCCTCGCACCTCGCCGGCCAGCACCGCCTCGCGCACGTAGTCGCGCGTGCCCTTGGGCACCCCCAGGGGCAGGTAGCGCCACACGCGCGCGCCGTCGGCCCGCGCCAGGCTGGCCTGCAGGTCCAGCACGCCGGGAAAACGCCGGCCGGGCACGTCGGCCGTGCGCCAGCTGAACTGCCCCTCGCCCTGCAGGTCGGCGTTGGAAAACCGCAGGCCCGAACCCGACAATGACAAGCGTTCGCCGCTGCGCTGCCACTGCAGCTGGGCCTGCAGCTGGTCCACCGGGATGCGCGCCTCCTCCAGCACGCCCGGCAGCGCGACCGCGCCGCGCTCGATCTGCAGCCGGACCTTGCCGCCCTCCTCGGTCAGGTCGAAGTCGATGTTCGCGCCTTCCACCCCGGGCGTGCCCACGCCGGCTTCGCCGGGGCCGGGTCCGACCGCCAGGCCGGTGACCCGGCCGCGCGCCTCGTATTTGTCCGGCCGGCCGGGCGGGCCTTGCCAGCGCGCCTGCACCGTCTCCACCAGGCCGGCGGGCGCATGCGCGGCCAGCGCGGCCGCGGCGGCCGGCTCCAGCGGCAGGTGGGCCGCCAGCTGGCCCAGCGCCGCCAGGTCCAGCCGGTCGGCGCGCAGGCTGCCCTGCTCGGGCCGGCCCTCCTGCGCCGCGGACCAGGCGAGCACCAGGTTGCCGCCCGGCCAGCGCAGCCCGGCCTCGGTGACGAACTGCAGGTCGCGCGTCTCCAGCTCCAGGCGGCCGGCCTGCCACCGGCCGGCCAGCCGGCCCGACAGGGTGGCCAGGGCCAGCGGCGGCTTGTCCGGCGCCAGCGCGGCGCGTGCGCCCTGCAGCGATACATCCGCCGTGCCGCCGGCCACCTGGCCCCGCACCACGTCGAGCCAGGCACGCACCCGGCCCCGCCCGCCGGCCTGCAGGGCCTGCACCGGCCCATGGCGGCCCAGCGGCTCCAGGTCGATCTGCTGGAAGTCGGCATGCAGCTGGCCCTCCCAGTCCCGCCAGCGGCCGGCATGGGCGGACAGCAGCGGCTGGCGGAACTCGCCGCGCACGCTGAAACGCGCGCCCCAGCCGGCTGGCGGCGTCGCGTCCAGCCGCAAGGCATGCCGGCGCGCGGAGTTGCGCACCACGAGGTCGACCTGCTCCAGCACGACCGGGGCCAGCCCGCGCTGTTCGTCGGTCCAGTGCACGGTGCCGCCGCGGATGACGAACTCGCGCTGGCGGAAGAACCAGTCGGCCGCGGCGCTGTCGCCCTCGCCGGACGACAGCCTCAGGCCCGCCACCCACCAGGCGCCGTCGGCACCGCGCCGCGCCCGCAGCTGCGGCCCGTCCACCACCAGCTGGTCGAAGCCCAGATGCCACAGCGAGCGCGGGGACAACGCGCCCCGCACCTGCGCCAGGCGCAGCGCCTCGCGTCCCTGGGCGTCCAGCAGCACCACATCGCGCAGCTCGAACGAAGGCGCCAGGCCGTGGCTGGCGGCGCGGATGTCGCCGATGCGCACCGGCACCCCCAGGGCACGGGTGGCCTGCGCCTCGATCCAGGGGCGGAAGTCGCCGATTCGCGGCACAATCCACGCATGCAGCGCCCCCCAGGCCAGCACCAGCGCCAGCCAGAAGGTGACCAGGAGCCACAACAACCCCTTGGCGGCGGCGCAATAGGCCCGCAGCTTTCCTGAGGGCGTCGGCGAGTCATTCATGGAAGCTTGGAAGTGGCAGGAATTATGACGGCCGGTGCGGCCCCGCGTTCCCCGGGCGGCCCCGAGGCCGTTGCCGGCGACGGCCTTTCGGCCCCTTCCGCGCCGGATCCCGCGTCCGGCCAGTCCCGCTTCGCCCAGCGCCTGCGGCGCCGCTACGCCGGCGAGATGGCGCTGCTGCCCCCCGGCGAACCCACCCCCGACAGCATGGCCCTGGCGTTCGAGCGCCTGCGCGCGCGCGGCGACGGCATCGCCACGGCGCTGCGCATCCTGCGCCAGCTGGTGATGGAGCGGCTGATCGTCCTGGACTGCGACCAGGGCGCCTCCCTGCAGGCGGTGACGCGCTGCGTCACGCAGCTGGCCGAGTTCGCGCTGGACACCGCCTGCCGGGAGGCCTGCGCCCAGCTCGACGCGCAGCATGGCGCGCCGCTCGCGCCGCAGGGCGCGCGGGCGCAGCTGTGGATCGTGGGCATGGGCAAGCTGGGCGCGCGCGAGCTCAACGTGTCCAGCGACATCGACCTGGTCTACGTGTACGACCACGACGGCGAGACCGCCGGCATCGAGGGCCGCGGCCGCATCTCCAACCACGAGTACTTCGGCAAGGCGGTCAAGACCATCTACGCCCTGGTGGGCGAGACCACCGAGCACGGCTTCGTCTTCCGCGTCGACCTGGCGCTGCGGCCCAACGGCAACTCGGGCCCGCCGGCGGTGTCGCAGGACGCGCTGGAGGACTACTTCCAGGTGCAGGGCCGCGAGTGGGAGCGCTTCGCGTGGCTCAAGAGCCGGGTGGTGGCGCCGCGCGGCGCGATCGCGTCCGGCTCGGCCCAGGCGCTGCGCGGCACCGTGCTTCCCTTCGTGTTCCGCCGCTACCTCGACTACAACGTGTTCGATTCGCTGCGCGTGCTGCACCGGCAGATCCGCGAGCATGCGGCGCGCCGCAGCGCCGGCCGGCCCGAGCGCGCCAACGACGTCAAGCTCTCGCGCGGCGGCATCCGCGAGATCGAGTTCATCGTGCAGCTGCTGCAGGTGGTGCGCGGCGGCCAGTTCCCCGAGCTGCGCACCCGGCCCACGCTGGCCGCCCTGCAGCGCGTGGCGGCCGCGGGCCTGATGCCGCAGGCCACCGCCGATGCGCTGGCGGCCGCCTACGAATTCCTGCGCCGGGTGGAGCACCGCATCCAGTACCTGGACGACCAGCAGACCCACGTGCTGCCCCTGGGCTGCGAGGGCGAAGGCGCGGCGGCCGGGGGCGACGACCTGGGCTGGATCGCGCGCACCCTGGGCTACCCGGACTGCTGCCCCTTCCTGCACGAGCTGGACGCGCACCGCGAGCTGGTGGCGCAGGAGTTCGACAAGCTGCTGGGCACCGGCAACGAGTGCAAGGGCTGCGCCGGCCCGAAGACGGCGCGCGGCCCGGCCCCCGAGCTGGAGGCGCTGCTGGAGCAGCTGCCGCCGCAGCTGCGCGAGCGCGTGGCGCGCTGGCGCGGCCATCCGCGCGTGCTGGCGCTGCGCGAGGATGCCCGCGCCCGGCTGTCGCGCCTGGTGGAGCGCACCGGCCAATGGCTGCAGGAAGGCCGGGTCGGCGAGGAAGCCGCGCTGCGCATGGCCGACTGGATCGAGCCCCTGCTGCGCCGCGAGAGCTACCTGGCCCTGCTGCTGGAACGGCCGCGGGTGCACGAGCGGCTGCTGCGCCTGCTGGGCGCGGCGCGCTGGCCGGCGCGCTACCTGCTCCAGCACCCGGGCGTGATCGACGAACTGGCTGGCGAGGCCGTGCTGTCCGAACGCTTCGACGCCGCCGAGTTCGAGCGCGAACTGGAGCGCCGGCGCGAATCGCTGGCCCGCACCGGCGAGGACGACGAGGAGCAGCTGCTCAACCTGCTGCGCCGGGCCCACCATGCCGAGGTGTTCCGCACGCTGGCGCGCGACCTGGAGGGACGGCTGTCGGTGGAACAGGTGGCCGACGACCTGAGCGCGCTGGCCGACGCGGTGCTGAGGGTGACGGCGCGCTGGTGCTGGCGCCGCCTGAAGCAGCGGCATCGCGACGACCCCTGCTTCGCCGTCATCGGCTACGGCAAGCTGGGCGGCAAGGAGCTGGGCTACGGCAGCGACCTGGACATCGTTTTCGTCTACGAGGACGGGCACGAGGCCGCGCCGGAAGCCTATGCCGCTTTCGTGCGCAAGCTGATCAATTGGCTGACCACCAAGACCGGCGAGGGCGACCTGTTCGAGATCGACACCGCGCTGCGGCCCAACGGCAGCTCCGGCCTGCTGATCACCACGTTCGAGGCCTACGCCAACTACCAGCAGAACCGCGGCAGCAACACCGCCTGGACCTGGGAGCACCAGGCCATGACGCGCGCGCGCTTCGTGCTGGGGGAACCGGAGCTGGCGAGCCGCTTCGACGCGGTGCGCGAGACGGTGATCACCGCGCCGCGCGACGTGGCGGCGCTGCGGGCCCAGATCGTGGCCATGCGCGAGAAGGTCCGCGCGGCCCACCCGGTCAAGGCCGGCCGCTTCGACGTCAAGCACAGCCCCGGCGGCATGGTGGACGCGGAGTTCGCGGTGCAGTTCCTGGTGCTGTCGCAGGCCGGAACGCACCGCGAGCTGATCCCCAACCTCGGCAATATCGCCCTGCTGCTGCGGGCCGAGGAAGCCGGCCTGCTGCCGCCCGGCGTGGGCCGCGCCGCTGCCGACGCCTACCGTGGCCTGCGCCGCGTCCAGCACCGCGCCCGGCTCAACGAGGAACCCACCCATGTGGGACCGGCCGAGATGGCCGCCGAGCGCAACGCTGTGCTGGCGCTGTGGCGGGCGGTGTTCGGCTGAAGGTCGGACCCGCCACTCGAAGGTAGCGGGGCTCGGCAGATCATCGACCAGACCACGGTTTAATCAATCGATTGATTAACTGTGGTGTAATGCGCGGCCATGCCTGCCGCACTGCCACTTTCGACTGCTTCAGCCACTGCCTCCGGCCCGCTCCAGCCCTCGGCTACTGCCGAGCAAGCCCGCGACCGCCTGCTCATGGCCGCGCTCAAGCTGTTCGCGGAAAAAGGCTTCGCCAAGACCTCCACCCGCGAGATCGCCCAGGCTGCCGGGGCCAACGTGGCGGCCATCCGCTACTACTTCGGCGACAAGGCCGGGCTGTACCGCGCGGCTTTCGTCGAACCCATGGGCAGCCCGCGCGACGACATCCCGCTGTACGACCAGCCGCAGCTGCCGCTGCGTCAATCCCTGGAAATCTTCATGCGCTGCTTCCTGGAGCCGATGAAGCAGGGCGAGCTGGTGCAGCACTGCACCCGGCTGCATTTCCGCGAGATGCTGGAACCGACCTCGGTGTGGCAGGAAGAGATCGAGAACGGCATCCGGCCGGCGCACGCGGCGCTGGCGCGCATCCTGTGCCGCCACCTCGGCCTGGCCCAGGCGGACGACGAGGTGCACCGCCTGGGCTTCGCCATCGTGGCCCTGCCCATCCACCTGTACATCTGCCGCGACATCATCGACGCGATCAGCCCCCGGCTGCTGGCCGACGAGGCCGCCATCGACCGCTCGGTGCAGCGGCTGGCCGAGCTGGCGATGGCCCTGGTCGAGGCGGAAGCGGTCCGGCGCCGTGCCGCGCCCGCGCAGCCGGCGGAGACTGCGCGATGAGGCCCCGCCGCTGCGGTCTGGCGCTGGCCCTGTGTGCCCCGCTGCTGCTGGCTGCCTGTGCCGTGGCCCGGCCACCGGCCGCCGTGCCGGCCGTGCCGGCGCCGCAGTGGTACGCCGCTGCGCCCCCGCTGCCCCACGACGGCGCGGTGGCCGACCTGTCCCAGTGGTGGCGCCAGTGGGATGAACCGGTGCTGGTCGAACTGATCGATGCCGCGCAGGCCGCCAGCCCCAGCGTATCGCAAGCAGCCACCCGCATCGCGCAGGCGCGCGCCACCCGGGTGGCTGCCGGCGCCGCGCTGCAGCCCGGCCTGGACGCGGTCGCCTCGGCCACGCGCAGCAACACCCAGCCGCCGATCCCGCTGGCCACCACGCTGCAGGCCGGCTTGCAGGCGGCCTGGGAGCTCGACCTGTTCGGCGGCAACCGCGCCACTGCCGATGCGGCCCAGGCCCGGCTGCAGGGCGCCCAGGCCGGCTGGCACGCGGCGCGCGTCTCGGTGGCCGCCGAAACCGCCAATGGCTACATCGCCCTGCGCAGCTGCCTGCGCCAGCTGCAGGTGACCGAGAACGACGCCCGCTCGCGCGCCGAAACCGCGCGCCTGACCCAGTTGAGCATGGAGGCCGGCTTCACCGCCCCGGCCAGCGCCGCGCTCACCCGCGCCAGCGCCGCCGAAGCGGCAGCCCGGATGATCCAGCAGCGCGCGCAGTGCGAGACCGAGCTCAAGAGCCTGGTCGCGCTGACCGGGCTGGCCGAGCCCGAGCTGAGGCGGAAAGTGGCTCCCTTGCCCGTGGAAACCAGCCAGGGTGCGCTGTTCTCCATCGCTTCCGTGCCTGCCGGGCTGCTGGCCCAGCGGCCCGACGTGTACCAGGCCGAGCTGGAGGTGGCGGCCGCCAGCGCCGAGGTGGGCGCCGCGCGGGCCGACCGCTACCCGCGGCTGACGCTGTCCGGCTCGGTGGCCGCGGGCCGGGTGCGGGTGGGCGGCGTGGAGAGCGACGCGCAGACCTGGTCCATCGGTCCGCTGGCCCTGAGCCTGCCGCTGCTGGACGGCGGCCGCCGCGCCGCCAACGAGGAGGCCGCCCGTGCCCGTTACGAGGACGCGGCGGTCCAGTACCGCGCCCGCGTGCGCCAGGCCATCGGGGAGGTCGAGCAGGCCCTGGTCGCGCTGGACAGCGCGCGCAGCCGCAACGACGAGGCCCTGGTCGCCGCCGAAGGCTACCGCGCCTCCTTCACCGCCACCGAGGCGCGCTTTCGCAGCGGCCTGGCCAGCCTGTTCGAGCTGGAGGACGCGCGCCGCAGCCAGCTGGCCGCCGAGACCGCCCTGGTGTCGCTGCAGCGCGAGCGCGCCGCCGCCTGGGTGCAGCTGTACCGCGCCACCGGCGGCGGCTGGCGCCGCGCCGGCGATGACAGCGCGCCCGCAGGGGCCGGCGCGGCCGGCCTCCAGCGCTGATCCCGAATCCCCTGCCAAAGAAGGCACCGCCATGAAAGCCCATCCCCGTTCCATCGCTGCCCTCTCCGCGCTGGCCCTGCTGCTGGCCGCCGGCGGCCTCACCCTGCTGTGGAGCAATGGCTCGCGCGCCGCCGGGGAAACCCCCGCCAAGCCCGTCGCCACCGGCAAGCCCGCGCTCACCGTCGCGCTGGCCACGCCGCAGCGCGTGAGCCTGCCGGTCACCCTGGCGGCCAACGGCAACATCGCCGCCTGGCAGGAGGCCAGCGTCGGCGCCGAGGCCACCGGCCAGCGCCTGACCGACGTCAAGGTGAACGTGGGCGACCGGGTGAAGAAGGGCCAGGTGCTGGCCACCTTCGCCACCGAGACGCTGCGGGCCGAGGCGGCGCAGGCGCGCGCCGCCCTGGCCGAAGCCGAGGCGGCGGCCGCCGACGCCTCGGCCAACGCCGAGCGCGCCCGCAGCCTGCAGGCCACCGGCGCCCTGTCGGCGTCGCAGATCAACCAGTACCTGACCGGCGAGAAGACCGCCCAGGCCCGGGTCCAGGCGGCGCGCGCGACCTTCGAGGCGCAGCAGGTGCGCCTGGGCCAGACCCAGGTGACGGCGCCGGACGACGGCATCATCTCCGCGCGCACTGCCACCGTGGGCGCCGTGGTGGGCAGCGGCACCGAGCTGTTCCGCCTGATCCGCCAGGGCCGGCTGGAGTGGCGCGCCGAGGTCACTTCCACCGAGCTGGGCCGCATCACCACCGGCACCCGCGCCCAGGTGACCGCCGCCAGCGGCGCGCGGCTCGAAGGCCGGGTGCGCACCATCGGGCCCACGGTCGACCCGCAGAGCCGCTCGGCCCTGGTGTACGTGGACCTCAAGCCGCTGCCGGGCCCCGCCGCCGGCAGCGCCCGCGCCGGCATGTTCGCGCGCGGCGAGTTCGAGCTGGGCGCCACGCCGGCGCTGGTGGTGCCGCAGCCGGCCGTGGTGGTGCGCGAAGGCTTCAGCTACGTGATGCGCGTCGGCCCGGACAGCCGCGTCAGCCAGGTCAAGGTGCAGACCGGCCGGCTGGTGGGCGGCCGGCTGGAGATCACCAGCGAGCTGCCGGCCGACGCGCGCCTGGTGGCCTCGGGCGGCAGCTTCCTCAACGACGGCGACCTGGTGCGCGTGGTGGAGGCCAAGCCATGATGAACGTTTCTGCCTGGTCCATCCGCAACCCGATCCCGGCGGTCATGCTGTTCGTGCTGCTGACCTTCGGCGGCCTGCTGGCCTTCAAGGCCATGAAGGTGCAGAACTTCCCGGACATCGACCTGCCGACGGTGAGCGTCACCGCGGCGCTGCCGGGCGCCGCGCCGGCGCAGCTGGAGACCGACGTGGCGCGCAAGATCGAGAACTCGATCGCCACCGTGCAGGGCCTCAAGCACATCACCACCAAGGTGCAGGACGGCGCGGTGAGCATCGTCGCGGAATTCCGGCTGGAAAAGCCGGTGCAGGAAGCGGTGGACGACGTGCGCTCGGCGGTCTCGCGCGTGCGCGCCGACCTGCCGGCCGACCTGCGCGACCCCATCATCGACAAGCTCAACCTGGCCGGCCAGCCGGTGCTGGCCTACACCATCAAGTCCAGCCGGCTGGACGAGGAGGCCCTGTCCTGGTTCGTGGACAACGAGGTCTCGCGCAAGCTGCTGGCCGTCAAGGGGGTGGGCGCGGTCAACCGCGTGGGCGGGGTGACGCGCGAGATCCGGGTGGCGGTGGATGCGCAGCGCCTGCAGGCCCTGGGCGCCACCGCCGCCGACGTGTCGCGCCAGCTGCGCCAGGTGCAGCTGGAAAGTGCCGGCGGCCGCACCGACCTGGGCACCAGCGAGCAGCCGGTGCGCACCCTGGCCACCGTGAAGACCGCGCAGGAGATCGCCAGCCTGGAGCTGGCGCTGGCCGACGGCCGGCGCATCCGCCTGTCCGACGTGGCCGCCGTGAGCGACACCATCGCCGAGCCGCGCTCGGCGGCGCTGCTCAACGGCCAGCCGGTGGTCGGCTTCGAGGTGGCGCGCAGCCGCGGCGAGAGCGAGGTCGAGGTGGGCGCCGGCATCCGCCAGGCGCTGGCCGAGCTCAAGGCCGCCTACCCGCACATCGAGCTGACCCAGGCCTTCGACTTCGTCACGCCGGTGCAGGAGGAGTACGACGGCTCGATCAAGCTGCTGTACGAGGGCGCCATCCTGGCGGTGATCGTGGTGTGGCTGTTCCTGCGCGACTGGCGCGCCACCTTCGTGTCGGCCGTGGCGCTGCCGATGTCGGTGATCCCGGCCTTCCTGGGCATGTACCTGCTGGGCTTTTCCATCAACGTGGTGACGCTGCTGGCGCTGTCGCTGGTGGTGGGCATCCTGGTGGACGACGCCATCGTGGAGGTGGAGAACATCGTGCGCCACCTGCGCATGGGCAAGACGCCGTACCAGGCCGCCATGGAGGCGGCCGACGAGATCGGCCTGGCGGTGATCGCCACCACCTTCACCCTGATCGCGGTGTTCCTGCCCACCGCCTTCATGTCGGGCATCGCCGGCAAGTTCTTCAAGCAGTTCGGCTGGACCGCGGCGCTGGCGGTGTTCGCCTCGCTGGTGGTGGCGCGGGTGCTCACGCCCATGATGGCGGCCTACCTGCTCAAGCCGGTGGTCGCGCACGAGGAGAAGGACGCCGCCTGGATGCGCGTGTACATGAAGGCGGCGCACTGGTGCGCCCGGCATCGCGTCGCCACCGTGGTGATGTCCACGCTGTTCTTCATAGCCTCCATCGCGCTGATCCCGCTGCTGCCCACCGGCTTCATCCCGCCGGACGACAACTCGCAGACCCAGGTGTACCTGGAGCTGCCGCCCGGCGCCACGCTGGCGCAGACGCGCCAGACCGCCGAGCGGGCGCGCACGCTGGTCGCCAGCGTGCCCCATGTCAAGAGCGTCTACACCACCATCGGCGGCGGCAGCGCCGGCAGCGACCCGTTCGCCAGCATGGGCACGGCCGAGACGCGCAAGGCCACGCTCACCATCCTGCTGGACGAGCGCAGCGAGCGGCCGCGCAAGCAGCCGATCGAGAACAACATCCGCGCCGCGCTGGAGCAGCTGCCCGGCGTGCGCAGCAAGGTCGGCCTGGGCGGCTCGGGCGAGAAGTACATCCTGGTGCTGACCGGCGAGGACCCGCAGGCGCTGTCGGCCGCGGCGCTGGCGGTGGAGAAGGACCTGCGCACCATCCCCGGCCTGGGCCAGGTGGCGTCCACCGCCAGCCTGATCCGCCCGGAGATCGCGGTGCGGCCCGACTTCGCGCGCGCCGCCGACCTGGGCGTGACCAGCGCCGCCATCGGCGAGACCCTGCGCATCGCCACCGTGGGCGATTTCGACGTGGCCCTGCCCAAGCTGAACCTGTCGCAGCGCCAGGTGCCCATCGTGGTCCGGCTGGCCGACGAGGCGCGGGCCGACCTGTCGGTGCTGGAGCGCCTGGCGGTGCCGGGCGCCCGCGGGTCGGTGATGCTGGGCCAGGTGGCGACGCTGGAGCTGACCGGCGGGCCGGCGGTGATCGACCGCTACGACCGCTCGCGCAACATCAACTTCGAGATCGAGCTGTCCGGCCTGCCGCTGGGCGACGTGACCACCGCGGTGCAGGCCCTGCCCTCGATCCGCAGCCTGCCGGCCGGCGTGAAGCAGATCGCCGTGGGCGACGCAGAGGTGATGGGCGAGCTGTTCGCCAGCTTCGGCATCGCCATGCTGACCGGCGTGCTGTGCATCTACGTGGTGCTGGTGCTGCTGTTCAAGGACTTCCTGCAGCCGGTGACCATCCTGGCGGCGCTGCCGCTGTCGCTGGGCGGCGCCTTCGTGGGCCTGCTGATCGCGCAGAAGAGCTTTTCCATGCCGTCGCTGATCGGCCTGATCATGCTCATGGGCATCGCCACCAAGAACTCCATCCTGCTGGTGGAGTACGCCATCCTGGCGCGGCGCGAGCACGGCCTGGGGCGCTTCGAGGCGCTGATGGACGCCTGCCACAAGCGGGCCCGTCCCATCGTCATGACCACCATCGCCATGGGCGCGGGCATGCTGCCCATCGCCATCGGCTGGGGCGCCGCCGACCCGAGCTTCCGCTCGCCGATGGCGGTGGCGGTGATCGGCGGCCTGATCACCTCCACAGTGCTGAGCCTGGTGGTGATCCCGGTGGTGTTCACCTACATCGACGACCTGGAGCAGTGGTTCAGGCGGCAGGCGGGCAAGCTGCGGCGCCAGCCGCAGCCGCCCCGGCAGGCACCCGCCGCGGCGCCCTGATCAGGCCGCGCCGCGGATGCGGCGCACCAGGGCCGTGGTGGAGTAACCGTCCACGAAAGGGATGGCCAGGGCGTCGCCGCCCCAGCTGCGCACCAGCCGGGTCTCGGCCAGCTGCTCCATGTCGTAGTCGCCGCCCTTGACATAGAGCTGCGGCCGCAGCTCGGCGAGGAGCTCGACCGGCGTGTCCTCGTCGAACCAGGTGACCAGGCTCACCGATTCCAGCGCGGCCAGCAGCAGCGCGCGGTCGGTCTCGTTGTTCAAGGGGCGGTCCGGCCCCTTGCCCAGGCGCCGCGCGGAGGCGTCGCTGTTGACGGCCACCACCAGGCTGGCGCCCAGCGCCCGCGCCTGTGCCAGGTAGGTGGCATGGCCGCGGTGCAGCACGTCGAAGACCCCGTTGGTGAAGACCACCGGCTGCGGCAGGCTGGCCACGCGCCCGGGCGCGTCGGCGCGGGACGCGAGCTTTTGCAAGAAGTCGGGGGCCACGCCGGACGGCGCGGCGGCAGCGGCCATCAGGCGGCGCTGGGGACGGGCTGACGCTGGCCCAGCGACGCCGTCAGCTCCTTGCGGTAGCGGTTGAGTTCCTGCACGCTCTGGAAGCTGCGGTCCATCAGCAGGCTCATGTTGTGCAGGATGCGCTCGACCACCTTGTTCTCCCACACGGCATCGAACTTGATCTGGGTGTCCAGCCAGTGCTCCAGCCACTCGGGATTGG
Source organism: Ramlibacter tataouinensis TTB310 (assembly GCF_000215705.1). Lineage (NCBI taxonomy): Bacteria > Pseudomonadati > Pseudomonadota > Betaproteobacteria > Burkholderiales > Comamonadaceae > Ramlibacter > Ramlibacter tataouinensis. The sequence continues at coordinate 3,955,629 of NC_015677.1, forward strand.
GCAGGCGGCTCTGGATGGTGTCGCGCGGGAACAGGTTCTTGTTCACGTGCAGGTTGGTCGGGTGCAGCGCCTGCGCCGTGCGGCGCGCGCTGGCCATGAGCACGCCCACCTTGGCGAAGGCGGCCTTGGCCTCGTCGCCGCACTTGTTGATCGCGCGCTTCATGTAGCGCAGGTAGGCGCCGCCGTGGCGCGCCTCGTCCTGGCTCAGCGTCTGGTAGATGTGCTTGATCACCGGCTCGGTGTGCCACTCGGCGGCGCGGCGGTACCAGTGGTTCAGGCGGATCTCGCCGCAGAAGTGCAGCATCAGCGTCTCCAGCGCCGGCGCCGGCTCGAACTCGAAGCGCACCTCGTGCAGCTCCTGCTCGGTGGGCGCCAGGTCGGGGCGGAAACGCTTGAGGTACTCCATCAGCACCAGCGAATGCTTCTGCTCCTCGAAGAACCAGATCGACATGAAGGCGGAGAAGTCGCTGTCGTCCTTGTTGTCACGCAGGAACATCTCGGTGGCCGGCAGCGCCGACCACTCGGTGATGGCGTTCATCTTGATGGTCTGGGCCTGTTCATCCGACAGGCGGCCGGCATCGAAGCGGTCCCAGGGGATGTCCTTGTCCATGTCCCAGCGCACGGATTCGAGTTGTTTGAACAGTTCGGGGTAGAGCATGGCGGTCCTAGAAAACTGCACAGATTTTAAGCGGCGCGTGTGAAGCCCTCTTTACAGTCGGTCGATTCTCTGTTCCAAGTACGCGGCATGGTGTCGGATGGATTCCCGTTCGGATGAGGACAGCCGGCTCAGGTTGCGCACCATCATGGCGGTGCGCGGATTGCCGGCCAGCCAGCGCTGGTGCCGGTCCAGGAAGGCCCAGTAGAAGGTGGTGACCGGGCAGGCCAGCTGCCCGTGCCGCTGCTCGGGCCGGTAGGCGCAGCCCTCGCAGTAGTTGCTCATGCGCTTGATGTATTGCCCACTCGCGATGTAGGGCTTGCTGGTGAAGCGCCCGCCGTTGGCGAACAGGGCCATGCCGGCGGTGTTGGGCAGTTCCGCCCATTCGACGGCGTCCACGTAGACGGCGAGGTACCAGTCGCACACCTCCTGGGGCCGGATGCCGGCGATCAGCGCGAACTGTCCGGTGACCATCAGCCGCTGGATGTGATGGGCGAAGCCATGCGCCAGCGTCTGTCCCACGGCCTGGCGCATGCAGTTCATCCGTGTGTCGGCGGTCCAGTACCACGCCGGCAACTTGCCCTGGTGGCCGAAATGGTTGTCCTGCCCCAGCTGCGGCATGTCCAGCCAGTAGACGCCGCGCATGAACTCGCGCCAGCCCAGCACCTGGCGGATGAAGCCTTCCACGCTCTGCAGCGGCAGCCGGTGCCGGCGCCAGGCGGCCTGCGCCGCGTCGACCACCTCGCGCGGGTGGATCAGGTGCAGGTTCAGGCTGGAGGACAGCAGCGCATGCCAGCCCCAGGGCGTGTCCGTCCACATCGCATCCTGGAACGGGCCGAAGGCGGCCAGCCGCACGTCGATGAAATCCCGCAGCACCGCCAGGCCCTGCTCGCGCGTGACGGGCCAGGCGAAGTGCTCGAGCGAGCCCGGATGCTGCGCAAAGCGCGCGCGCACCAGCGCCAGCACCTCGCGCGTGATCGCGTCGGGCGCGAAGCGCAGCGGCTCGGGGATCAGGCCCGGCCCGGCGGGCCCGTAACCCAGGCGGTTGTCGGCGTCGAAGTTCCAGCGGCCGCCCGCCGGCTGCCGGCCGTCCTCACCTTCCTCCATCAACACCCGGTGGCGCTGCCGCATCTCCCGGTAGAAGAACTCCATGCGCAGCTCGCGCCGGGTGCCGGCCCATGCAGCGAATTCCTCGCGCGAGCACATGAAATGCGTGTCCGGCAGCAGCTTGAGCGGCACTTCGCAGGCCGCCGCCGTGTCCTGCAGCAGCGCCAGCAGCCGCCATTCGCCGGGTTCGCAGCACCACAGCGTCTCGGGGCGCAGGCTGCCCAGCACCTGGGCCAAACGCTCCTGGAAGGACAGCGGCCGGTTGTCGTCGTCCAGGGCCAGGTAGAGCACCGGCCAGCCCTGGTCCCGCAGCGCCTTGCGGAAATGCCGCATCGCCGACAGGAACAGGGCGATACGCGCCTGGTGGCTCCAGACATGCGTGGCTTCGCTGGCGGCCTCGATCATCAGCACCCGGTCGCAGGCCGGATCGAATCCCTCCAGCGCCGGGTTCTCCAGCCAGAGCTGGTCGCCCAGCACCAGCACGAGGCGCCGGCACGTCACGGGCAGGCCGGCAGTCACCGGACCGTCCTGGGCAGCATGCCCCACATCCAACGTAGGCCGAACGACGTACAGGACAATGAAGCTGGACTTTTGAAGGGAGCTGCCATGAAACCATTGTTCCTCACGCTGGCGGGCGCGCTGGCCGCCACGCTGGCGGCTTCGGCCGCCGGCCAGACGCCTGCTGCCGCAGGCAGCGCCCCTGCCGCCGCGGCCAGCTGCCCGGCCACGCTGAACCACACCTTTCCCCGGCTGCAGGACGAGAAGCCCCAGTCGCTGTGCCAGTACACCGGCAAGGTGCTGCTGGTGGTGAACACCGCCAGCTACTGCGGCTTCACCCCCCAGTACCAGGGCCTGGAAGCGCTGTACGGCAAGTACAGGGATCGCGGCCTGGTGGTACTGGGCTTTCCCTCCAACGACTTCGCGCAGGAGAAGGGAAGCAATAAGGAGATCGCCGACTTTTGCGAGAACACTTTCGGCGTGAAGTTTCCGATGTTCGCTGCCTCCAGCGTGCGCGGCAAGGACGCCAACCCGCTGTTCCGCCAGCTGGCCCAGCAGGCCGGCCGCCAGCCGCTTTGGAACTTCCACAAGTACCTGGTGGGCCGCGACGGCAAGGTGATCGCCAACTACACCAGCATGACCGCACCGAACGATCGCTCGCTGGTCGCGGAAATCGAAAAAAGCCTGTCAGCACGCTGACTTGCGTCATCTAAACTCTTCAGTAATAATGGAAACTGATAAGTTCAAATCTGTTCCCGGCATGTTCACAAATCTTTACTACGTCGCCCGCGCCGGCTGGGGAACCCCGGCGCGCCGGGCGGGGTCCATCGGCGCACGAGGAAGGGCTCGACGGGGACACGGTTCTTGTCGCGAAGCCTGCCGGGAGCAGTTGACCCGGTTGCAATCCTGGAGCGACTCTTCTCCTCCTCCCTCCCTCCCTCCTTCGTTCCAGGGCGCTTCGCGGCATTTTTCTCAACTGCCCTCCGGCACACGGGGCCTTCGGTGAAGGTCGCCGTCGTCGGATCCGGCATCTCCGGCCTGGCCGTCTGCCACCAGCTGCGCGGCCGCGCCGACCTCACGCTGTTCGAAGCGGGAGCCTGGTTCGGCGGCCACGCCCACACCGTGGACGTGACACTGCCCGACGCGCAGGGCCGCGCGGTCACGCACGGCGTCGACACCGGATTCCTGGTCTTCAACGAGCGCACCTACCCGCAGCTGATCGCGCTGTTCGAGCAGCTGGGCATCGCGACCGCGCCGTCCGACATGTCGTTCTCGGTCCAGGTGCCGCAGGCTTTCGGCGAGCGCGGCCTGGAGTGGAGCGGCAGCGACCTGAACACGGTGTTCGCCCAGCGCGCCAACCTGTTGCGTCCGCGCTTCTGGCGCATGCTGCGCGACCTGCTGCGCTTCAACCAGCTCGCCACCCGCATCGCCGAGGCTGACCACGAGGCCGAATTGCTGCAGCCCCTGGGCGATTTCCTCGATGCGCACGGCTTCTCGCGCGAGTTCCGGCATTGGTATTTCCTGCCGATGCTGGGCTGCATCTGGAGCTGCCCCACCGACCAGATGCTGCGCTTTCCGGTCGCCACCATGATCCGCTTCTGCCACAACCACGGCCTGATCCAGGTGGCCAACCGGCCGCGCTGGTGGACAGTGGCGGGCGGCGCACGCCGGTACGTGGACAAGATCGTGGCGAACGTGGCCGACGCGCGCCTGAACACCCCGGTGCGCGCCCTGCGGCGCGCGGCCGACGGCGTGCAGCTGCGCACCGATGCCGGCTGGGAGCAATTCGACCAGGTGGTGCTGGCCACCCACAGCGACCAGGCGCTGGCGCTGCTGGCCGACGCCGATGCGGCCGAGCGCGAGGTGCTGTCGGCCATCCGCTACCAGCCCAATCGCGCGGTGCTGCATACCGACGTGTCGGTGCTGCCGCAGCGGCGCATGGCCTGGTCGGCCTGGAACTATGAACGCGGCCCGGGCGCCGACCAGGAAGCCCGCGTCTGCCTGCATTACCTGCTCAACATGCTGCAGCCGCTGCCCTGGGAGCAGCCGATGCTGGTCTCGCTCAACCCGGTGCGCGAGATCGCCGCGCACCGGGTGGTCGGGGAATGGGACTATGCGCACCCGGTGTTCGACGTGGCCGCCATCCGCGCCCAGTCGCAGGTTCCGCAGCTGCAGGGGCGCCGCCGCACCTGGTTCGCCGGCGCCTGGATGGGTTATGGCTTCCACGAGGATGGCCTGAAGGCCGGCCTGGGCGTGGCGCGGCAGCTGATGGTCGAGATAGCACGCGCCCGCATGGGCATGAGCGATCCCGCGCCGCTGGAGCCTGCCCTGTGACGGGCGCGCTGATCGGCTTCGGCCAGGTGCGCCACGCCCGGCTGCGCCCGGCGCGCCATGCCTTCGCCTACCCCACCTGCTTCCTCATGCTGCCGCTGCGGACGCTGCACCGCGAGCGCAGCCCTGCTCCCCTGGCCCACAACCGGCCCGGTGCCCTGAGCTTCTTCGACCGCGACCACGGCGACGGCCGCGACAACGCCGTCGAGTGGCTGGACGAGCTGCTGCGCTCGGAAGGCATCGCCGACGCCACCGGCGAGGCCTGGCTGCACTGCTATCCGCGCGTGCTGGGCTACACCTTCAAGCCGGTGAGCTTCTGGTACTGCCACCGGGAGGACGGGCAGTTGCGCGCCATCGTGGTCGAGGTGAACAACACCTTCGGCGAGCGCCACTGCTACCTGCTGGACGCGCCACGCCTGGGCGCCGAGCTGCGGGCCGCCAAGGTGTTCCACGTTTCGCCGTTCTGCCGCGTCGAAGGCGCCTACCGCTTCCGCTTCATGGTGACGCCGGGGCGCGAGCGCACCGTGGTGCGCATCGACTACGACGACGCGCAGGGCCCACTGCTGCAAACCAGCGTCAGCGGCGCGCTGGAGCCGGTCACCGCGGCCTCGCTGCGACGCGCCCTGTGGCGTCACCCGGTCCTGACGCTGGGCGTGATCGCGCGCATCCACTGGCAGGCGCTGCGCCTGGCGGCCAGGCGGGTCGGCTTCTTCCGCAAGCCGGCCACGCCGCAGGCTTTCGTCACCCGATAAACAGAGATCCCCGACGGACGATGAACACGACCACGGTCAACCACTTCGCCATCCCCCCGGGCGCGCCGGCGGCGGCACGCACCGCGCTGGGGCTGCTGCAGCGCCTGGCGCACGGCACCCTCACCGTGCAGCTGCCCGACGGCAGCCTGCGGCGCTTCGGCAACGGCAACGCCCCCTTCGCCGCGCTGACGCTGCGCAACTGGAACGTCTGCACCGCCGCGCTCAAGTCGGGCGACATCGGCTTTGCCGAGAGCTACATCGCCGGCGACTGGACCACGCCCAGCCTGACCGAGCTGCTGAAGGTGTTCATCCGCAACCGCCGCGAGGTGGAGGACGTGATCTACGGCAGCTGGGCCGGCCGGCTGCTCTACCGCCTGCGCCACCTGCTCAATCGCAACACCCGGGCCAACAGCCAGAAGAACATCCATGCCCACTACGACCTGGGCAACGCCTTCTACGGCCTGTGGCTGGACGGCACGATGAACTACTCCTCGGCCTGGTTCGACGGCGACCTGGCCCAGCCCATGGCGCAGGCGCAGCATGCCAAGGTGCGGCGTGCGCTGCGCCTGGCCGGTGTCCGGCCAGGCGACCGCGTGCTGGAGATCGGCTGCGGCTGGGGCGCGCTGGCGCAGATGGCGGTGGACGAGTTCGACGCCCGCGTCACCGGCGTCACGCTGTCCACCGAGCAGCTGGCTTTCGCGCAGCGGCGGCTGGCGCACCTGCGGCCCGGGGCGGCCGACCTGCGCCTGCAGGACTACCGCGACATCAATGACGGCCCCTACGACGCCATCTGCTCCATCGAGATGGTGGAAGCGGTGGGGCGCGAGTACTGGCCTTCGTACTTCGGCGCGGTGCAGCGTCTGCTCAAGCCGGGCGGCCGGGCATGCATCCAGAGCATCGTGATCGACGACGCGCTGTGGGAGCGCTACATCCGCTCCACCGATTTCATCCAGCAGTACATCTTCCCCGGAGGCTGCCTGCCCTGCCCGCGCGAATTCCGGCGCGCGGCGCAGGACGCGGGATTGCAGGTGGTGGACGAGCTGTCCTTCGGCACCGACTACGCCGAGACGCTGCGGCGCTGGCGCGAGAAGTTCCTGGCCGAGCGGGCACAGGTGCTGCGACTGGGTTTCGACGAAAGGTTCATCCGCATATGGGAGTTCTATCTCGCGTACTGCGAGGCCGCGTTCGCCCAGGCGAACATCGACGTGGTGCAGTACACGCTGCAGAAGGCGTAGCCGCGGCGCGGCTGTGCGCCTGGGCCCTCGCCGCAGGCTGCATGCAGATGCCCGCAGAAGCCCAGCAGCCCCCGGTGCTTGCCGCGGCGGTGCTGGCGCAAGCGCCTGCCGGGCTGCAGGCCGTGGGCCGGGGCCGGCTCACGTTCTGGGGCTTGCAGGTCTACGACGCCGTGCTGTGGGCGGCGCCGGGCTTTCGCGCGGAATCCTTCGAGCAGCACGCCCTGGTGCTGGAGCTGGGCTACCTGCGCGAGCTGGAGGCTGCCGACATCGCGCGCGTGTCGCTGGAGCAGATGCAGCGCCACGAGACCATCGAGCCGGCGCAGGCGCAACGCTGGCAGGCGCAGCTGGCGGCGCTGCTGCCCGACGTGCGCCGCGGCGACCGGCTGGCCGGGCTGCACCGCCCAGGCCAGGGCGCCGCCTTCTTCCACAACGGCCGGGCGATCGGCGAGATCGCCGATGCCCGCTTCGCGCGCCTGTTCTTCGCCATCTGGCTGGGTGAAGCCACCTCGGAGCCGGCGCTGCGCCAGGCCCTGCTGGGCCAGGGCAAGCCATGAGCGCAATGGCCTCGGGCGACACGGCGGCGGCGACCGGCGACCGCGAGGGCGCACCCGTGCCCTTCGGCGCGCGTGACGGGCTGCATTACGGACTGCTGGGCCTGCCGCTGGCCTTCGTCGCGCTGCCGCTGTACGTGCTGGTGCCCAACCACTACGCACGCGAGTTCGGCGTGCCGCTGACGATGCTGGGCGCCGTGCTGCTGGGCGCACGCCTGTTGGATGCCTTCATCGACCCGTTGATCGGCCGCGCCGTGGACCGCTGGTTCGCCCGCTCGCTGCAGTCGGTGCTGCGGGCCGGCGCGGCCGCCGCCGTGGTGCTGGCGGCGGGCTTCGCGCTGCTGTTCTTCCCGCCGGTGCGCGACGTGCAGGCCGCGCTGGCCTGGGCGGCGGTGCTGCTGGTGCTGACCTATGCGGCCTACTCCACGCTCAGCGTGGCGCACCAGTCCTGGGGCGCGATGCTGGGCGGCGACGAGGCCCGGCGCAGCCGCATCGTCGCCTGGCGCGAAGGCCTGGGCCTGGCCGGCGTGCTGCTGGCCTCGCTCGCGCCGACCCTGCTGGGCCTGCCGGCGACGGCGGCGCTGTTCGCCGTGCTGCTGGCCGCGGGCTGCTGGGCCTGGTCGCGCAGCCAGGCGCCCGCGGCGCGGCCGCTCAACGCGCCCGCGCATGCCCTCTGGCTGCCCCTGAGGCGCCCGGCGTTCCGTCGCCTGCTCGCCGTCTTCATGCTCAACGGCATCGCCAGCGCCGTGCCGGCCACGCTGGTGCTGTTCTTCGTGCAGGACCGGCTGCAGGCGCCGCGCAGCCTGGAGCCGGCGTTCCTGGGCACGTACTTCCTGTGCGCCGCCCTGTCCATCCCGGCCTGGCTGGCCCTGGTGCGCCGCATCGGCCTGGCGCGCAGCTGGCTGGCCGGCATGGCCCTGGCGCTGGCCGCCTTCATCTGGACGCTGCAGCTGGGCGCTGGCGACAGCCTGGCCTTCCTGCTCGTGTGCGCGGCCTCGGGCATCGCCCTGGGCAGCGACCTGGCCTTGCCCAGCGCGCTGCTGGCCGGCGTGATCCACGACGCCGGCGACCGCGGCCGGCACGAAGGCGCTTACTTCGGCTGGTGGAACTTCGCCACCAAGCTCAACCTGGCACTGGCCGCCGGGCTGGCCCTGCCGCTGCTCGAACTGGCCGGCTATGCGCCGGGCGCGCGCGAGCCGGCCGCCCTCACGGCGCTGGCCGTCGCCTACTGCCTGCTGCCCTGCGCCCTCAAGCTGCTGGCGGCAGCCGGCCTGTACCTCACCCTCATCCGACCGGAAGGCCCGCCATGAACCGACGTCTCCTGCTTGCCGCCGCGCTCGCTTCCGGCGTGCTCGCCGGCGGCTGCGCCAGCCCCGACATCGCCGACCACCAGTCGGAAAAGCCGGTGCTGGACCTGCGCCAGTACTTCAACGGCACGGTGGATGCCTGGGGGGTGTTCACCGACCGCTCGGGCCGTGTGGTCAAGCGCTTCACGGTGGTGATGGACTGCCGCTGGAACGGCGACGAAGGCGTGCTGGACGAGGCCTTCACCTACTCGGACGGCAGCACCCAGCGCCGGGTGTGGCGGCTCACGCGCGGCGCCGACGGCCGCTACACCGGCCGCGCCGACGACGTGGTCGGCCTGGCCGAGGGCCAGGCGCGCGGCAACGCCTTCCGCTGGCGCTACACCCTGGCGCTGCCGGTGGACGGGCGCGTCTGGAACGTCGCCTTCGACGACTGGATGTACCTGATGAACGAGCGCGTGATGCTGAACAAGGCAAGCATGAGCAAGTTCGGCGTCACCCTGGGTGAAGTGACCCTGGCGTTCACGAAGCGATGATCACCAAGATCGGCCTCAGCCCGGACGCCGCGGGCCCGCCTTATCAACCCAAGCACCGCAGCACCGGTGGCTTTGCGCCGCTGAACCCGCCGCAGGTGGACTGGCGCGGACGCAGCGCCTGGATCGTGGGCGCCTCCAGCGGCATCGGGCGCGCGCTGGCCGCCGCGCTGTATGCGCAGGGCGCGCGCGTGTTCGTCTCGGCGCGCAACCTAGCCGCGCTGGAGGATTTCGCGCGGGAGCACCCGGGCGCGGTGCCGCTGCCGCTGGACGTGACCGACGCGGCGGCGCTGCAGGCCGCCGCCGAGGTGATCTGCCAGCAGGGCCGCCTGGACTGGGTGGTGTACTGCGCCGGCCATTACCGGGCGCTGCGCGCGACCGCCTTCAGCCTGGAGGAGATGCTGCGGCACGACCGCGTCAACTACGGTGGCGCGCTGCACCTGCTGGACGCCGTGCTGCCGCGGCTGCTGGCCCAGCGCAGCGGCCATATCAGCCTGGTCAGCAGCGTGGCGGGCTTCCGCGGCCTGCCCAAGAGCCTGGCCTACGGGCCCACCAAGGCGGCGCTGATCAACCTGGCCGAAACGCTCTACCTGGACCTGCGCGACAAGGGCCTGGGCGTGAGCCTGATCAACCCGGGATTCGTGGAGACCCCGCTGACGGCGGGCAACGACTTCGAGATGCCGGCGCTGATGAAGCCCGAGCAGGCGGCGCAGGCCATCCTGCGCGGCTGGGCGCGCGGACAGTTCGAGATTCACTTCCCGCGCCGCTTCACGCTGTGGATGAAGACGCTGGAGCTGCTGCCGTTCCGCCTGTACCAGGCGGCGGTCCGGCGCTTCACCGGGCTGTAGCCGCTAGGGCCTGCCATCGAATGTTTTGCGGGCGCGAGCGAGCCCAGAACCGCGCCAGGCAAGGCGCCTGACGGACGGCCGGGCTGGGCCGCCCGGCCTAGGAGGGCAACGCTGCATGGCGCGGTTCTGGGCCCGCTCCCTTCGGGTTGCGGCCACAAAGACCGCGCGCCGCGTTGCGCGGCCTTGCCGGGCACCTAGCCCGGCTGCGTCCACGCGCCTTGCGCGCGGCCTTTGTGGCCGCAACGCGTCCCGCAAAACATTCGATGACAGGCCCTAGGCCGGCAGGGTGTCGACGAAGCTGGACCGCTGCATCAGCTTCTCGTGCAGCTTGGCCAGGTTGGGGTAAGGCTCGCGCCAGTCGATGTCCGGGAAGCGGAAGTCCAGGTAGCCCAGCACGCAGCCCACGGCGATGTCGGCCAGGCTGAGGTGGATGCCGGCGCAGAACGGCTTGTCGCCCAGCCCCTGGCTCATCGCCTTGAGGCTGGCCTGCGCCTTGCCGATCTGGCGGTCGATCCAGGCCCGGCTGCGCTGCTCGGGGGCGCGCCCGGCCCAGTGGTTTTCCAGGCGGGCCAGGATGAGCGCGTCCAGCACGCCGTCGGCCAGCGCTTCCCAGGTCTTGACCTCGGCGCGCTCGCGGCCCACCGCCGGGATCAGCTTGCCCACCGGCGAGAGCGTGTCCAGGTATTCGACGATGACGCGCGAGTCGAACAGCGCCTCGCCGCCTTCCATCACCAGGCAGGGCACCTTGCCCAGGGGATTGGATTCGCTGATGCTGGTGGTCGCCGCCCACACGTCCTCCAGGATGAACTGGTAGTCCAGCTTCTTCTCGGCCATGACGATGCGCACCTTGCGCACGTAGGGGCTGGTGGTGGCTCCGATCAGTTTCATGGCAGGGGCTCTGGGGCTGGGTTCGAGTTGGCGCGGCCGCCATTCTAGAAGGAAGTGCCTCGCCGCCGCGCCGCGCCGGACGGCGCGGACAGGGCAAGGGCCCGGGGGGTGGCCCCTACAATCCGCCGCATGACGCTCTCCACCATCGCCGCGCTGTCACCGCTGGACGGCCGTTACGCCGCACGGCTGGCGCCGCTGCGCCCGCTCATGAGCGAGCAGGGCTACATGCACAGGCGCGTGCAGGTGGAGGTCTGCTGGTTCGTCGCCCTGTCCGACGCGGGCTTCGCCGAGTTCAAGCCGCTGTCCCCCGGCGCGCGCACCTACCTGCTCGGGCTGGTGAAGAATTTCTCGGAGGCCGACGCGCTGGCGATCAAGGAGATCGAGAAGACCACCAACCACGACGTCAAGGCGGTGGAGTACTGGATCAGGGCCAAGTTCGAGGCGCGGCCCGAGCTCCTGCGGGCCGCCGAATTCGTGCACTTCGCCTGCACCAGCGAGGACATCAACAACACCAGCCACGCGCTTCAGCTCAAGGGCGCGCGCGACCAGGTGATCCTGCCGGCGCTGGACGCGCTGATCGCCAAGCTGCGCGAGATGGCGCACGCGCATGCCGCCGTGCCCATGCTCAGCCGCACGCATGGCCAGACCGCCAGCCCCACCACCGTGGGCAAGGAGATCGCCAACGTGGTGGTGCGCCTGGCGGCCGCGCGCGAGCGCATCGCCGCCATCCGACTGATGGGCAAGATGAACGGCGCCGTGGGCAACTACAACGCGCACCTGGCGGCTTGGCCGGATTTCGACTGGGAGGCCTTCAGCCGCAAGGTGGTGGAGACGCCCGAGCCCCTGGGGCTGGGCCTGACCTTCCAGCCGTACAGCATCCAGATCGAGCCGCACGACTACATGGCCGAGCTGTTCGATGCCGTGGCGCGGACCAACACCATCCTGGTGGACTGGTGCCGCGACATCTGGGGCTACATCAGCCTGGGGTATTTCAAGCAGAAGCTGCGCGAGGGCGAGATCGGCTCGTCCACCATGCCGCACAAGGTCAACCCCATCGATTTCGAGAATGCCGAAGGCAACCTCGGACTGGCCAACGCGGTGCTCAAGCACCTGTCGGAGAAGCTGCCGGTGTCGCGGTGGCAGCGCGACCTGACCGATTCCACCGTGCTGCGCAACATGGGCGTGGCTCTGGGCTACGCGGCCCTGGCTTACCACTCCCTGGGCATCGGCCTGTCCAAGCTGGAGCTCAGCCAGGAGGCGCTGGCCGCCGACCTGGACGCATCCTGGGAGGTGTTGGCCGAGGCGATCCAGACCGTGATGCGCCGCTACGGCGTGCAGGGCGCGTACGAGAAGCTCAAGGAAGTCACGCGCGGCAAGAGCGTGCTGGCCGAAGATTTGCACCGCTTGATTCGCTCATTGGAAATTCCGGCAGCAGAGAAGGAACGACTGCTCAAGATGACCCCGGCAAGCTACATTGGCGCAGCGACGGACCTTGCCCAGCGATGTTAAGTCAGCTGCTCCAGGGTCGGGTGTCTCGCGGGGAGCCGCCGCTTTGGCTAGAGGGCCAAGGCGGCAGCCTTCGCACCGCCGTCCTGCGGCGAACCGTTGTGCTCGCACTGCTGATAGCGATCGGGTTCGCTGTCTACGGCCTCTACCTGAACAATCCCCTCATCTTCGATGACGTAAATCTGTTCCATAGCGAATGGCTGGCGCGGGCAGCGATCGCACCTTGGGAATTGGGGTCACGTGGGCTACCCTATTTCACTTTGGGGTGGGTTGAAACTCAGTTCGGCAGCTTGCCCGCGCACCGGCTGGTTGGCTTGGCCATACACATCCTGGTGGCCTTTCAGCTGTACCGCCTGTTGGAAGAACTGCTGCAGGCCGACAGGGGGCTCTCGCCCGGCACAGCACTGGCAGGTACCGGGGACGGCATCGTTGCAGCGCTCGTTGCGCTGGCATTTGTCGCCCATCCTGTCGCTGTTTATGGCGCGGCATACCTGGTGCAGCGCACCACCGTTCTTGCAGCGCTGTTCACTCTCCTTTGCCTGCGATGCCTGCTTCAGGGTATTCGCGGCGAGCAATCGACCGCATCAGCTGCGATTCGGGCTGCTGGGTGGGCCTCCCTGGCGATTCTTTCGAAAGAGCATGCCATCGTCATGCCGTTTGCTGCGCTTGCTTTGCTCGTGTTCGTCAACGGCAAGCCGATGTCTTTCCTCAAGTTGATGGGCAGCTTCCTAGCACTCTGTCTGCCTGCCATGATGCTTGCAATGAGGCGCAGCTCTCATGCGTTTGGCCGTGCACACGAACCGGGGCTGCAAGAGCTGGGGAAGGAGGTATGGGGGTTACCCAGCCTGGCAGGCCCCTACCAGACGTGGCTGTTTTCGGCATCCACACAAGCGGAGCTTTACCTTCGGTACGCAGGGCAATGGCTTTTCCCAGATACGCGGCAAATGTCGATCGATCTGCGGGTGGATTTTCTGCGCGATTGGAATCACAGCAGCGCTTGGCTAGCCCTGTCTTTGTTTGCCGCTGTACCGGTAACAGCCTTGGTGCTGGCAATGTGGACCCGGCGCTGCAAGCTGCTCGCTTTTTCGCTGAGTTTTACCGCAGGTTTGTTTGTTGTGGAGCTGGCAACTGTGCGGCTGCAGGAACCATTCGTCCTGTACCGCAGCTACTTGTGGGCTGTCGGCTATGCCGCGCTGGCTGCGGCGGGGTTGCGGCACCTGAATCGCAAGGCATTGTTGCTCGCTTTTGCCGCGATCATTCCAGTGCTTTCAATCCAATCCGCAGACCGTTTGGAATCCATGCGCAGTCGCCTCGCCCTTTGGGAGGATGCTGCTGAGAAGCTTCCCAAACTGGAAATCGCCGGTGCAGCGCGCATTTTCTTCAATCGAGGGCGAGCGCGGTTCTTTGCGGGGGACGTGATCGGGGCAAAAAGCGACATTGATCAAGCCATTCGCTTGAACCCAACCCATGGGCCCTATCGCATCTCACGCGCCGTCACACTGCTGCGAATGGGCCAGCCAACAGATGCGCTCGACGAACTTGACATAGCTCGTCAGTCTATTCCCCAAAGTGCAGACTTGTACTACACGCGCTTTCTGGCTTTGACGGCGCTCGAGCGGACTACGGAAGCTGAAGCCTCCCTTGAGCTTGCCGCGCTTCATGGGAGCTTTTCCGCCAAGCAACGCATCGCCGCACGTCGCTCCAGTGACGGCATCGCGACAGTCGAGATGCAGTAATTCCCATGGCGCTGAAGTCCACCATCTTCAAGGCCCAGCTGCAGCTGGCCGACATCGACCACGGCTACTACGCCGACCATGCGCTGACGCTGGCGCGGCACCCCAGCGAGACCGACGAGCGCATGATGGTGCGGCTGGCGGCGCTGGCGCTGAACGCGCATGCGCTGCAAACCCAGTGCAACGGGGATGGCACGCTGGCCTTCGGCGCGGGCCTGTCCGATCCCGACGAACCCGACGTGTGGCTGCGCGACTTCACCGGCCGCACCCGGCTGTGGATCGAGGTCGGCCAGCCGGAGGACAAGCCGGTGGCCAAGGCCTGCGGCAAGGCCGACCGGGTGTGCGTCTACGCCTTCAGCTACGCGGCCGAGGTCTGGTGGCGTGGCGTCGAGGGCCGGCTCTCGCGCCTGGCCAACCTGGAGGTCTGGCGCCTGCCGCCCGAGGCCAGCCAGGCGTTGGCGCAACTGGCGGCACGCACCATGCAGCTGCAGGCGACGCTGCAGGAAGGCGTGCTGACGCTGGGCGACGGGGAGCGCAGCCTCGACGTGGAACCGCTGCGCTGGAAGTGAGCGCTCAACCCGTGGCGGGCGTTTGGGTCCCGGCGGCGCCGGCCTTGCCCGCGCCCTCCGCCGCGCGCTCGCGGTAGCGGTTGAAGCGCCAGGCATCGCCGTGCAGGGTGATGCGCCGCCAGGTCTGGCGCTTCTCGGCCGGGCTCATCGCCGGCCAGTGCTGGACCTCGTCCTCGGTGCGCCCGCAGCCCTTGCACACCGGGTCGCCCTGGCTGGTGGAGCAGATCGCGATGCACGGCGTGTCGGGCGTGCTGTCGTACCAGGCCTTCCAGGCCTCGTAGGCCTTGGGCGGGAAGCCCCGCTCGGCGGCCTCGTCCTCATGGTAGAAGATCATCAGGGCATAGACCTCGGCCAGGGCGCGCAGCTCGGGCGCGAGCGTCACCCCGTCGGGCGAGGGCTTTTTCTCGCGCCAGAAGTTGATCGCGGCCTCGATGTCGGTGATGTGGATGGCGGCCATGGTTGCGCGGCGGGAGGCGGATGATAGCGCCTGGCCGCCGGCGGCTGCCGGTGCTACGCTCGCGGCATGAAGCTCATCGCCAAGTGGTTGCTCAGCGCGACGGCGCTGCTGTTCCTGACCTATGTGTATGCCGGCGTCGAGGTGCGCAGCTTCGGCGCCGCGCTGCTGGCGGCCTTCGTCATCGGCCTGTTCAACGGCGTGGTGCGGCCGGTGCTGGTGGTGCTGACCCTGCCGGTGACCGTGGTGACGCTGGGGCTGTTCCTGTTCATCATCAACGCCCTGATGTTCTGGGCCGCCGCCGGCGTGCTGGAGAACTTCCACGTGCGCGGCTTCGGCGCCGCGCTGCTCGGGTCGCTGATCTATTCGGCGATCGGCCTCGTCATCGACTCAGCGCTCGAGCGCCTGTTCCCGAAGCAGTGACTCCACCTGCCGCGCGCGGGTGTCGACGATGGAGGCCTCGATGTGGTCGCCCGCCGCGCCGCCGCGGCGGGCCAGTTCCTGCGCCGCCTTGAAGCGGTCCATCGCGGCCGAGTAGTCCAGCCAGGCCACCTGGGCCTCGGCCTCCGCCCGCACCGCACGCAGCGCCTGGCCCTGGGCGCCGTAGGCGGTGGACAGCAGCTGCCAGGCGGTCGCGTCGCGCGGATGCAGCGCCACCCAGGTCTGCAGGCGCTGCGCCGCCTCGGCCGGGCCGCCAGAGCGGATCCTGGCCTGGGCCGAGAGCAGCAGCTCGGGCCGACCGCCGGCGCCCGGGTCCACCGCAACCGCCGCCTTTTGCGCATCCCCGGCCAGCAGCGCCAGTTCGCCGGCCAGCAGGCGCGCCAGGCGATTGGCCTTGGCGTTGTCGGCCAGCAGCGGCGTCAGCCGCTGGAGCAGCCGATCGGCCTGCGGCGCGTCGCGCAACCGGGCAGCCGCCAGCGTCGCGGCGTACAGCACACCGGCCTGGCGCACGCGAGGTGCGTCGGCGGGCAGGCCGCCGGCTTCCCTGAGCAGGCCGCGCTGCGCGTCCACGCCGGCGTTGGTCAGCACGCGCGCCCGCGCGGCCATCAGCGCGTGCTCGAGGTCGGCGGCGCGTTCCGCGGGCGCCCGCCCCGCCAGCTGCTGGCGCGACTGCATGTCGGCCATGCGCTCGGTGGTCATGGGGTGGGTGCGCAGGTAGGGGAAGGCGCCGTTGTCGTTCAGGCGGGAGGCCTGCTGCAGCTTGTCGAACATGGTGACGAAGCCCTGCGGCTCGAAGCCGGCCTGCGTCATGATCGAGTAGCCGATGCGGTCGGCCTCGCGCTCCATGTCGCGCGAGAAGTTCAGCTGGTTCTGCACCGCCAGCGCCTGGCTGCCCGCCACCACGGCGTTGCCGGCGTCGGCGCTCTTGCTGGCGGCCAGGGCGCCCAGGATCATGGCGCCGATGACCCAGGGGGCCTGGCGCTTTTCCTGCGTGACCAGCCGTGCGATGTGGCGTTGGGTCACGTGGCTCAGCTCGTGCGCCAGGACGGAGGCCAGCTCGTCGCGCGAGGTGGTGGCGCTGACCAGGCCCAGGTGCAGCCCCAGCCAGCCGCCAGGCAACGCGAAGGCGTTGATGCTGCGGTCCTTGCCCAGCAGCACCTGCCAGGCGAAGCGCTCGTCCAGCTCCGACGTCAACTCGCCCCGCGCCCGTGCGGCCGCCAGCAGCGGCTGCCACAGGTTCTGCACGTACTCGGCCAGGACCGCATCGTCGATGTAGTCCGGATCGCGGTACAGCTCGCGGGCAATGCGCTCGCCGAGCTTGCGCTCGGCGCCGACGGACATGTCGGTGGAGTCCCCGAGGGTGGGGAGCTGGGCGGAGGCGAGCCTCGGCCCGACCGCCAGGGCGGCCGCGAGCAGCAGGAGCGAGGTCCGGCGGAACACCGGCGCAAACGTCATGAGTTCAGAACGAGTCGATGGGCAGGTAGGCCAACACTTCCGCGGTACGAGCGTCGACCAGAACGGTCCAGAAGCTCTTGCGACCGACCATCGGCAGGTAGGACACGCCAGCAGCCGGACGGTTCATTCTGCCCAGCACTTTATCTATCTCGGCAGCATGAGCAGGAAAACGCCCGAGCAAGTCTGTAACAGGTTTGGAGGCCGCCAGCACCCGGGGTTGGGCTTGTTCGTAGGGCTCCCACAAGTCAGGCCGGGCACCGAGATCGACGCCCTGGAGCGCCGCCATGGTGGCTTCCATCTTCTCTTCCTCGCTGGCGAAGGGCCGCACGGCCATCAGCTTCGGACCTGTCCATGAAAAGGACACCACCTTGTCCGGTGAGGAGGGCAGCAGTTCCGCGGGGACATCGATAGCGTGCACGACGCGGTAGCGGTCGATCTCGAAAACCAGGTGGACCGGCCGGGCGATCGCCACGATCCACAGACCATAAGCAAGCGCGGCCAGCTGCAGCAAGCCGACCACCGTCAGATCGCGCCGCAGCTCGGCGCGTGGCTTGGCCTGATTGAAAATGGCAAAAGTGATCAGGGGGCCCAGGATCACGTCCACCGTCACCAGCAGCAAGAACAGCTCCCGTCCGCCGGAGATCTCCCGGTAAGGATAGGGGTACCAGAGGCCAAAGACGAACATGGCCGCAAGTGCGGCCACCGCGGCGCTGATTGCCAGGTGAATCGCCATCGCGCGCGCGCGTGCGCGCCACTTGAAGGCAGGCTTATGATGACCAGAAATGACAAATGCTTCTTCCATGAGCAACCTCACTCACTTTGATTCACAAGGCCAGGCCCACATGGTGGACGTGGCCGACAAACCCGCCACGCACCGCGTTGCGGTGGCGACCGGGCGGATCGAGATGCTAGCCTCAACGCTGGCGATCATCGAATCGGGCGCGGCGAAGAAGGGGGACGTGCTTGGCATCGCGCGGATTGCCGGGATCCAGGCAGCGAAGAAGACGAGTGACCTGATTCCCTTGTGCCATCCGCTGGCGTTGACCCGGGTGGCGCTGGAGTTTGAAACGCAGTCCCAGCAAGATGAGCGACCGGCTGCTGTCGCCTGCACTGCGAGGGTGGAGACGCTAGGGCCCACGGGCGTGGAAATGGAAGCACTGAACGCGGTCCAGGTGGCACTGCTCACCATCTACGACATGTGCAAGGCCGTGGACCGTGGGATGACGATACAAGCCGTAAGACTGCTTGAAAAACAGGGCGGCAAGTCCGGGCATTTCCTGCGCAAAGAACCCTAGCGCAGGGGACTGCGCGGGCCTGGCGACTGATCATCGGGTCCATCCTGCCGCACCTGCACCATCCCGGGCAGGCGGACAGATGCAAGCTGGGGTTGACGTTGTTGCGCCCGTGCCCACTCCTTCTGGGCATCGTGGCAACTTTTGCGGGACTGCATCTGACAAAGCCGCTGAAGCACGAGCGCAGCCTGTTCCGAAAAGCCCTTGGTCGCCAACGCGATTGCATAGCTGTACATCGTCGAGGGATAGGGATAGCGCTCCGCCACACGTCGAAGCAGTTCCAGTTCATCCGAGTTCACGTTTTCCGGTTCGGCAGCGGCGGCGCTGACCAAGGCGTTCAGCTGTGTCAGGAGCAAGGTATCTGGCGCCGGTTCTCGCCGCAGGTCTCCAATCTGCGCCTCCCTGTATCGAAGCATTCGCCAATGCTCCTCGTAGGGCAGGTAATCGCGCAACATGAGCAGGCCAGCAACCAGAACGAAGCCTGCGCCTGCAAGCAGGGTAGGCTTGGCGAAGCGGCTTTCCAGCGTCTCCAACTCGGGGTTTTTGGTCGCGTGCACCGCTGTCAAGGTACCCATCCACAAACCGACCGGAAGCAGGAAGTAGAGGTAGTGCAGAGGGTACTCGACCATGGCGTGGCTGAAGACCACGCCCACGGCAGCAAGCGTGACGGCCCCTTGAGGGGTGGAACATACCCGCAGCTGATACCGCGTCCATAGCCCCAGCCCCAGCAACACCAGCAGTGCCACGGGAACACCTGCTGCGACTGCCAGGTCGAGGAACACGTTATGGGCGCTCTCGTAGAACTCCAGCATTGGCGGATGGTCGAGTGCTACGGCGGTCTGCGCCACGCCGGCTTGGTTGAAGCCGTATCCGAGCCAAGGTTGGCGGTTAACGGCATCCAGCATCGCTGTCCAGTATGTTTGGCGCAGGCTGGGTTGGCCGAGCCGGTCAAGGGCTGCGTAGGGTGAGGCCAGAAGAAGCCTGTCGTTCAGCCAGGACCAACTGGCCGAAAAGGCAACGAACACGACCAACAGGGCGGCGAGCGCGGCCGGGGTCAATCGGATCTGGCAGCGCCGCCGCATGAACCAGAAAGCCGGAAGGAACCAGGCCAGCATGAGAAGGACCGATCGCGAACCGGTGAGCACCAGACCCACTACCAGCAAGGATGCCGCTGCGAGCGCAGCCGCTGTGTGAAGGCGGGCCGACTCCCAGAGGAACCAAAGGCCCATGCAGCCCAGCAACAGTAAGGTCGACAATTGATTGGGTTGCGCGAGATTGCCGTAAGGTCGCCCCCGCGGCGGCATATCTGCGACGAATGCGCCCAGACGTTGCAGGTCCAGCCACTGGTGCGCTGCGGCGGCTACGGACAGAAGACCTGCCAGAACAAGCCCCCCCCACAGCGGAACCAGTCGATCGAGTCCTGCGGGACCTGCGGCGCCATGCGGGGCAACAACTTGGTGGCCTGCGATAACGGCCAGGCTGAACGCAGCCAGGTAAAAGGCGCTCACCCAGGCATCGCCGGCGAAATGAAGCATGCCAGCCATCCATTGGATCAGCGGAATGCAAGCGAGCATGAGCCCGCCGAGAGCCAAGCGAGGCAAATGGCCGCTCCACACAGCGCCCGCGAGGAGCGGACCGAATGCTGCGACGGCCAGGAACTCCTGGTGCGAAGAGCGCCACGGCGAATAGTGATTCGGCAGCAGAAGGGCGACGCACAGAACGACGCCGAGCCAGCCCAGTGCACGCGTCACATAAGCATTGCTCATTTCGTGGAGAAAGAAAAAAAGGCGCGTACCACGCGCCTTCTTGTTCGCTAGGACCAGCGAGCTGACGCTGATTAACCGCCGCGGCAAGAACCCGGCAGGTACTTCGCCGGCATAGCAGTGGCAGGGGTGCCGCCCGGGCCGCAAACCCACTTGAACACATTGGTGCCGACATCGCCGTTAACGAGCGCCGTATTGGCGTTCTTGTAGGGCACCAGCGTAATTTGCTTGCCCGCAGCGTCCTTCAGATCGACGGCGGTCGTCGGAGTCGACACCGTGATGACACCCGCGTTGTTCGTCGTGATCGAGAACACATACTTGCTTGCAGCGCTGGCGGCGTCTCCGGTGGTGTTCGCCTCACAACCCCACATATTTGCGTCGGGCAGGACGTTGCTTGCAGTGGACTGAACCGTTTCCGTCACGCTGGTGCGGCACTGGGACGCGGCCAGCACGACTTCCGACACCTTGGCGCGGATGGTGTAGTCCTGGTACGCCGGCAGGGCCACGGCGGCCAGGATACCGATGATCGCCACGACGATCATCAGTTCGATCAGGGTGAAACCCTTTTGCAGTTGACGCTTCATAGAACCTCCAGTGTGTTGTCGAAGAAGCGCTGAGGTTTTGCAACTGCTGTGCCAGGACCCTAATTAGAACCAAAATACTATTATTGGATCAACATCCTGGTCATCAGGAACAATTTTGTCCCTCGGCGGGCGCGTTACTTGATGCACACCGACCTGACCTGCTTCAAATCCGTCAGCCCCATCATGATCTTTTCCATGCCGTCCATCTTGAGGGTGCGCATGCCGGTCTCGACCGAGGCGGCGAACAGCTCCGCCACCCGGGCCCGCTCCTGGATCAGTTTCTTGACCTGCTCGTCGGCCACCAGCAGCTCGTGCAGCCCCAGCCGGCCCTTGTAGCCCGTCTTGCCGCACTTGTCGCAACCCACCGACCGGTAGAACTTGAGCTGGCCGTCCTCGCCGTAGGTATCGACCCAGTCCTCGTACAGCTTCTGCGCCTCGCCGCCGGGGTCGGCCTTCCAGGCGGCGGAGTGCCGCAGTTCCTCGGAGTACTCCTTGATGAAGGACCTGAGCTCCTCGGACGAGGGCACGTAGGCCTCCTTGCACTCGCACAGCTTCTTGGCCAGCCGCTGCGCCAGGATGCCCAGCAGGGCGTCCGCGAAGTTGAACGGGTCCATGCCCATGTCCAGCAGGCGGATGATGGATTCCGGCGCCGAGTTGGTGTGCAGGGTCGAGAACACCAGGTGGCCGGTGAGCGAAGCCTCCACGCCCATGGACACCGTTTCCTTGTCGCGCGACTCGCCCACCATGATGATGTCCGGGTCGGCGCGCAGGAAAGCCCGCATGACCAGCGCGAAGTCGATGCCGGCCTTCTTGTTGACCTGCACCTGGCGCAGGCCCTTCTGCGTGATCTCGACCGGGTCCTCCGCCGTCCAGATCTTGGTGTCGGGCGTGTTCAGGAACTTCAGGATGGAGTGCAGTGTGGTGGTCTTGCCCGAACCCGTGGGGCCGCACACGTAGAACAGGCCGTAGGGCTTGCTCACGGTCGTTTCCAGGCGGTCCTTGTTGTGCGGCGTCAGCCCCAGCTTCTCCAGCGGGATGGGCTCGCCCGAGGCCAGGATGCGCATCACCACGTCCTCGACGCCGCCCGAGGAGGGGATGGTCGCCACGCGCAGCTCGATGTCCAGCGGCCCGAATTTCTTGAACTTGATCTTGCCGTCCTGCGGCTTGCGCTTCTCGGAGATGTCGAGGTCGCACATGATCTTCAGGCGCGTCACCAGCGCCTGGCGGAAATGCGAGGGCACCTCGATGTAGGGCAGCAGCCCGCCGTCCACACGGAAGCGGATGCCGGTCTTGGCCTTGCCGGGCAGCGGCTCGATGTGGATGTCGGAGGCGCGCTGGTTGTAGGCGTCGACGATGACCTTGTTGACGAACTTCACCAGCTCGTTGTCGGCGGCCGCGGACTCCAGGGAATCGTCGTTCTCGTCGTCCAGCGGGCCGCTCAGGTCGGCCAGCAGTTCGTCGATGGAGGCTCCTTCCGAGGCGCCGTACAGCTGGGCCAGGGTTTCCTCGAACTCCGTGTGCGTGGTGACCCGGTAGGCGAACTTGGTGTAACGCTGGAAGACCTGCGGAACCACGCGCGAACCGCGCACGGCCTCCGGGTCCAGGCACATCACCAGCAGGCCTTCCCGCGTGTCCTCCAGCGGGATCCAGCCCTGCTCCTCGACGAACTCGCGCTTGAGCGGACCCTGGATGATTTCCGATCGGATGCGCCCGGCGTTGAACGGCTCGTAAGCCACGCCGAAGTACTTGGCCAGCGAGGGACCGATCTGGGCCGGGCGGACCTGGAAGTCCGACATCAGCACGTTCTCGACCGACCGGCCCTCCTCCCGCGCCTTCTGGATGCAGCGCCGCAGTTCGTCGGCCGTCAACACCCCGTCGACGACCAGGCCGTCGTACTTGGTGGCCCTGCGCCGCTGGCCCTCCTGCGCCTTCTGCATGCGCTGGCGGATGGCCGTCGCCAGCGTCTTGCACAGCTGGGTGGCGCCTTCCACCTCCAGCTCGCCGAAGGTCTGGTCGCTCTTGTTGTTGATCACCTGCAGCACGCCGTGCAGGTCGTCGGCATCGATGATGGGCAGCACCAGCATCTGCTTGGTGCGGTAGCCCGAGCGCTTGTCCACCTCCTGCAGGAAGGTGAGCGTCGGGTGGATGCGGCGCAAGGCGTCATCGTCGTACACGTCCGCGATGTTGAGCATCTGGCGGCTCAGGGCGGCATAACCGGCGATGCTCTGCGCGCTGACCGGCAGCTTCAGTTCGCGGCTGGTGTTCAGCCCGGTCTTCACCTTGGAGACGATGGCGCTGCGGTCCTCGTTGACGGCATACAGGGTGAGCCGGTCCGCATTGAGCAGCTTGCAGATGTGCGGGCTCACCTCGAGCATGATCTGCTCCAGGTTCTCGGTCTCGTGGATCCGCGTGGTCACCTGCTGCAGCTGACGGTAGAACAGGGCCTCGAACGAAACGCCGCGCTTGTCGGGCGGCAGCTGCTGCGAATCGAAGAAGGCCTGCTCGGAATCCCGAGCCGGCTTGACGACGGCGCTCATAACTCGAACTCCTGGCCGGCGCGCAGCCAGCGGATGTCGTGGGAGACATCGGGACCGAAAGGCTGCGTCTGGTCGAACTTCTGGATCTCGGCCATGATCAGCTCGGTCTCGGCGGGTTTGGTGTGCGTGATGTAGATCGGAAAGCCCTTGGCCTTGTCGATGCAGTCCAGCTCCTGGGCCAGCGCCAGCGGCGACAGATGGAGGCTGCGCCGGGCCAGTTCCTGCTCCCGGTTGCTGAAAGCGGTTTCGATCACCAGCGCGGCCACGTCCAACTGGTTGATCCGTTGCCAGAACGCGGGGTTGCGCTCGGTGTCGCCGGTGAACACCCAGCTGGCACCGCCCGCGCTGACGGCGAAGCCGACCGCCGGAACCGTGTGGACGGCCGGCAGGACCTCCACGGCCTTGCCGCCCAGCTGCAGCACCTGGCCGACCTGCAGCTCGTGGAAGCTGATGAAAGGGGCCTCCGGGCTGGGGATGCGGCTGAAATCGGGCCAGATCACGTTGTTGAAGACATGGTCCTTGAGCGCGCCTATGGTGCCGGCCAGCGCATGCACGCGCACGGGTTCGGTGAGCTGTGACGCCACCGCGTCGATCATGAGCGGCAGCGCCGCCACGTGGTCCAGGTGGGAATGGGTCAACAGCACGTGCCTGACCTTGCGCATCTCGTCCAGCGTCAGGTCGCCCACGCCGGTGCCGGCATCCACCAGCACGTCCTCGCCGACCAGGAAGGAGGTGGTGCGACAGCCTCTCGCGATGGCTCCAGAGCAGCCCAGCACCCGCACCTTCATCGCACTGCTCCTCACTTGGTTTCGAAGTTGGCGGCCCCGTCCCACCCGGGGTCGAACGGACGCAGCCCCGTCGAGGCTACACGTCGCGGATACAGCTCGTAAAGGTAGTTTTTGCTTACACGCGCCGAAGCGAGGAGATCGGAACACCGCTCCGAAGCGTCAGGCCGCGGGGGCACGCCGGCACCTCAGGCCTGGACGAACTGCATCTGGGTGCCGGCCAGTTCGAGCATGTCGCCGTTCTTCAGGGTGACGGGCTCGGCGCCGATGGCGGCTCCGTTGAGCGTTGGCTTGTTGCCGCCTTCGACATGCGCCACCACGAACCCATGGGGGCGCTTGGTGATGGCGGCCACCGCCACCCCCGGCTTGCCGATGGTGGTGACCACCTTCACCAGCGGCACCTCGCGGCCGGCGGCGGCGCCTGACAAGACCTTGATGGCTGCATTCACGCCGCTCAGGTCCGCTCCCGTGGCATCGATCCGCCCGGCGGACGCCGCCGCGGCAAGGCCTCCAGCACCGGCCTTGAAGATCATGGTCTTCTCGAAATTGGCCCCGGGCGCCTCGTTGACGTACTTGATCTTGTACTTGCCGATCTCGACCGTGTCGTTGTTCTGCAGCAACTGCTTCTTGACGGCCTTGCCGTTCACATAGCTTCCGTTGGTGCTGTTGAGGTCCTCAAGATAGACGTCGCTGCCGGTCATCTGCAGCACGGCGTGCTCGCCGCTGACCGCGAGGTTGTCGATCACGATGTCGTTGTACGGCCGGCGACCGAGCGTCGTGCGGTCCTTGGTGAGCTGTACTTCCTTGATGACGACACCGTCGATCGAAACGATCATCTTCGGCATGGTCGACTCCTGTATGGCTTTCGTTCGAATGGGTGCTTCGGGCTATTTTCCCAGCAATCGGGAGATCAGCCCTCTTTTCGCGCTGCCGGTGTTGGCGCGAGCAAGCAGGACGGAGATGTTGTCCCTGCCCCCATTCGCATTCGCCGCGTCGATCAACTGGTTGGCCTTTTCCTGGAGAGAGGCGTCGGCGGCCAGGATGCGCGCGATCGCGAAGTCGTCCAGCATGTCGGACAGACCGTCCGAGCACATCAGGTACAGGTCGCCCGCTTCCACCCGGTGTTCACCGACGTCCAGCAGCACCGCATCCTCCACGCCCAGCGCGCGGGTGACCAGGTTCTTGTTGGATGAGGTGGCGGCCTGTTCGGGCGTGATCAGGCCCGCGTCCATCTGCTCCTGGAGCAGCGAGTGGTCCTTGGTGATCTGGGCGAACTCGCCGGCCCGCATCCGGTAGCAGCGCGAGTCGCCGATGTGGCCCAGCATCAGCCGCGCGTCCTGGAACACGCCCACCACCAGGGTGGTGCCCATGCCGCTGTACTGCGGATTGGAGTTGGCGGCATTGAAGATGGACCGGTTGGCGTTGTCCACGCAGATCTCCATCGCCCGCCGCACCTCGCGCGCGTTGGCATGGCGACCGGCCTGCGCGAGCCAGCGACCGAGCTCCGACTTGATGAAGGTGGTGGCCATGCCGCTGGCGATCTCGCCCGCGTTGTAGCCGCCCATCCCATCGGCCAGCACGGCCAGGCGCGTCGGCTCGTCGACGGCAACGGAGTCCTCGTTGTTCTCTCGGGCCAGACCAGGATCGGTTTTGAGGCAAAACTCGTAGTTCATAGATCACCCGGTCAGGCCTGCTCGTCGGCTTCGCCCTGGGTCGTGGACGGCACGGCGGCGCGTCCCGGGACCGGCGCCCGCTCGAATGCGGCTGCTTTTCTTGCCTCCACTGTGCGGGTCGCATCATAGCCGCCCGCTGCCGACGGGGAAGCGGCCGCAGCGGCCACCGCCAGCGCCGCCACCGAGGCGCGCAGGTCCGCCGCGAACTGCTCTCCATCCTGGTAGCGGGCCTCGAGCCGCTTGCTCAAGGACAGGGCCACCACCTCGGCCAGCCGGTCGGGCAGCTCGGGACGCACGGAGCGGACATCGCGGGCGTCCTCGTTGGCGATCTTGTAGGTCAGCTCGGCCATCGATTCGCCGCGGAAAGGCAGGGTGCCGGTGAGCATCTGGAACAGCATCACCCCCAGCGAATAAAGGTCCGAACGGCCGTCCACCCGCTTGCCGGCGATCTGTTCGGGCGACATGAAACTGGGCGTGCCCAGCACCATGCCGGTCCTGGTCTTGCTCGAGTCGATGACGCGGGCGATGCCGAAGTCGGTGATCTTGAGGTTCTCGGTGTCCGGCTCGTACATGATGTTGGCCGGCTTGATGTCGCGGTGCACCACGCGTTGGCGGTGGGCATAGGCCAGCGCCTCGGCCACGCGCGCCACGATGGACACGACGCGCGGCACCGGCAGCAGCCGGCCGGGCTTGCAGAAATCAGCCAGGTTGCGGCCCTTGAGGAATTCCATGGCGATGTAGGCCAGGTCATGCTCCTCGCCGGCATCGAAGATGGTGACGATGTGCTGGTGCTGCAGCCCGCCCGCGGTCTCGGCCTCGCGGAAGAAGCGCTCCCGGGCGTCCTCCAGCTCGTTGCCCTCGAACTCCCGGCCAAGCGCCAGGGTCTTGATGGCGACCACGCGGCCGATCTTGGGGTCTCGGCCGAGATAGACCGCGCCCATGGCGCCCTTGCCCAGCTCCCGCTCCAGCTGGTAGCGCCCGAGCATGGGCTTTTCCACCGCGCCACCGGCCAGCAGGTTGCCACCCAGGTGGTGGCTGCCGCCCAGGATGATGGTTTCCGAGAGGTTCTTGGCGCGATGGAGCTTGCTTTGCAGGTCCTTGTAGCCGGAACTCCAGGCGGCCATGTGCTCGTACACCGCCTGGGCCTTGTTGAACTGGCGCTTGCGCTCGAAATCCAGCGCCAGGCTGTAGAGGTTGTCCATGACGGCATCGCCCAGCGGCACCCGGCGGAAGCGGTCGAAAGCCATGTCGAGCTGGCCCTGGCCCTGCAGCGCCAGGCCCATCATGCGGTTGGTCTCGGCGGACTCGTCGTCGGCCTTGAGCTTGCCGGCTTCGGTGACGAGAAAGCGCTTGGTCGTCAGGGCCAGATGGCCGAGGGCCAGCAGGCTGGCCGGGAACACCAGCTCCAGCCACAGCGACGCGCCGGCCAGCAGCAGGAACTCCGATCCGATCAGAAGCGCGAACACGCCCGCGGTGGCGGAAGCGCCCATGCCGGCGGACAGGCGCGGCAACAGGGCGACCAGGTAACCGGCCACGGCAAGGAAGGCAGCGAAGGCGGTCCAGGTCGCCCAGGCGGGCTGCACGATGAAGTGTTCGCGCAGGATGCTGGATGTAATGTGGGCCATCATCTCCGCCGGGGAGAGGCCGGCATGGCCCGGCACGGGAAAGGTCGTGCCCACGCCGGCCGCGGTGGCACCGATCAGCACGATCTTGTCGGCGTATTTGGCCGCGGGAATCTTGCCGCTCAGCACGTCGTAAAAGGAGTCCACCGCGAAAGGCGCCTTGCCATCGCGTGCCGGATAGAACTGCGGCAGCATGCGGCCGAGCTCGTCGGTCCGGACGCGCAGCTTGCCCACCTGCACCGACTCGCCGGGATACAGCCGGATGTCGGCGAGGCCCAGGTTCAGGCTGCGGGTCGCCGCCAGCAGGGCCAGTGATGGCAGCGCCTGGCCGAAGTAGTTCACCAGCAAGGGGTCGTCGCGCACCGCCCCGTCCACGTCGTTGAGCTGGTTCAGATGCCCTATCCCGGCGGCCGCGCTGCCGATCAGCTCGATCGGGTACTGGCCCCGCACCGCCGGCACGGAGAAGCCCGCCGCATCCTCGACCGCATTCCTGGCGACGTAGGGCGGCAGCGGCGCGTCGGGATTGCCCTGGGGCTGCGCCAGCTCGAAGACCGAGGGCACCAGCACGTTGCCGGCCTTGCGCATGCTCGCGGCCAGCTTGGCATCCGCGTCCAGGGCCTGTTCCGCCTCGGCGATCAGCGCGGCGGCCCTTCCGCTGGCGCCGCTGCCGAGCGCCTGCTTGATCCTGCGGATGAAGGCGAGACCGCGATCGGCCTGCGGTTCGAAGAAGAAGGTCGTGTGGACGATGGTCTTGGCCTGGGCGGCCGCCAGCCGGTCGATCAGCTGGGCATGGATGTCGCGGGGCCAGGGCCAGCGGCCGATGTTCGCGATGCTCTGGTCGTCGATGGCGATGATCACGATGCGATCGGACGGCTGGCGCGAGGTGTGGGTGCTGGCGAAATCGTAGAAACGGCGCTCCAGCGTGGCGATGGCGTCGGTGCCCTGGTGCAACCCGACCACGGCCACCACCACCAGGATGGCCAGCAGCCAGTCACGACGCCAGAAACTGCCGCGCTTGCCCGATAAAGAAATGCCCAATTCCCCCGCCCATGTCAGATTGCAGCTGATGGATGCGGAAGCACCGCCGCCGCACACTGACCCGCCTCACCATGATGGGCTGCAGGACTTTCGCGGACCAAAGTTAACAGAGCGCACTGGCGCGGACAAGGGAGTTTGTCACGCGGCCAGTACGTTTGGTTGCAGACGACTCAGTTGCCGGTGGCCGGTGTGGCGGCCCGTCCCCGCCGCTGCATCAGCTTGCCGATGATCAGCACCAGCAGGGCGCCCACGACCGCCGCCGCGTACTCCCAGGTCTTGGCCGCCGGAACATAGGGTGCGACGCCCGGATCGGTGTAGATCATCTGGCCGGCGATCCACCCCAGCAGCATCGCGCCCAGCGTGATGATGATGGGGAAACGATCCATCAGCTTGAGCACGATCTGGCTGCCCGCCACGATGATGGGGATGCTCACCACCAGGCCGAAGATGACCAGGAACAGCTGGTGGTCGCCGGCGCCCTGGGCGGCGCCCGCGATGGCCAGCACGTTGTCGATGCTCATCACCAGATCGGCCACGATCACGGTCTTCACCGCACCCCAGAGCTTGTCCGTCGGGTTGATGTTGGCGTGGTCGTCTTCGTCGTGCGGCACCAGCAGCTTGACGCCGATCCACACCAGCAGCGCGCCGCCGACCAGCTTGAGGTAGGGGATGGCCAGCAGGGCCAGCGCGAAGGCGATCAGGATGACGCGCAGGATGATCGCGCCGGCCGTGCCATAGATGATGCCCATCTTGCGCTGCTTCGGCGGCAGGCCGCGGCAGGCCAGGGCGATGACGACGGCGTTGTCGCCGCCGAGCAGGATGTCGATCAGGATGATCTGGCCGACGGCAACCCAGAACGACGGGTTGGACAGTGCTTCCATCATGTTCGGCTTCTCCTCAGAGCAGCGACTTGAGCAGCTTGGCCATTTCGGACGGGTTGCGCGTCACCTTGAACCCGCTCTCCTCCATCACCGCCAGCTTCGCATCGGCCGTGTCGGCTCCGCCGGAGATCAGCGCCCCGGCGTGGCCCATGCGCTTGCCGGGAGGCGCCGTCACGCCGGCGATGAAGCCGACCACCGGCTTCTTCATGTTCTGCTTGCACCAGCGGGCGGCGTCCGCCTCGTCGGGGCCGCCGATCTCGCCGATCATGATCACGGCGTCCGTTTCCGGATCGTCGTTGAAGGCCTTCATCACGTCGATGTGCTTCAGGCCGTTGATCGGGTCGCCGCCGATGCCGACCGCGCTGGACTGCCCCAGGCCGATCTCGGTGAGCTGCGCCACCGCTTCATAGGTGAGCGTGCCGGAGCGCGAGACCACGCCGATGCGGCCCTTGCGGTGGATGTGGCCGGGCATGATGCCGATCTTGATCTCGTCTGGCGTGATCAGGCCGGGGCAGTTGGGGCCCAGCAGCAGCGTCTTCTTGCCGCCCTTGGCTTCCTTGGCCTTCATCCTGCTGCGCACTTCCAGCATGTCGCGCACCGGGATGCCCTCGGTGATGCAGATGGCCATGTCCAGGTCGGCCTCGACCGCCTCCCAGATGGCGGCGGCGGCGCCGGCGGGCGGCACGTAGATCACCGAGACGGTGGCGCCGGTCTGCTGCTTGGCTTCCTTGACCGAGGCGTAGATCGGGATGTTGAAGATCTTCTCGCCGGCCTTCTTGGGGTTCACGCCGGCGACGAAGCAGTTCTTGCCGTTCGCGTATTCCTGGCACTTCTCGGTGTGGAACTGGCCGGTCTTGCCCGTGATGCCCTGGGTGATGACCTTGGTGTCCTTGCTGATGTAGATCGACATGTCTTGTCCCTTAAACCTTCTTCACCGCAGCCACGACCTTTTGCGCGGCCTCGGCCATGGTGTCCGCGCTGATGATGGGCAGACCCGACTCGGCCAGCATCTTCTTGCCCAGCTCCTCGTTGGTGCCCTTCATGCGCACCACCAGCGGCACGTTCAGGTTGACGGCGCGGCAGGCGGTGATCACGCCCGTGGCGATGGTGTCGCACTTCATGATGCCGCCGAAGATGTTGACCAGGATGGCCTTGACCTTGGGGTTCTTCAGCATGATCTTGAAGGCCTCGGTCACCTTCTCGGGGGTGGCGCCGCCGCCCACGTCCAGGAAGTTGGCCGGCTCGGCGCCGAACAGCTTGATGGTGTCCATGGTCGCCATGGCCAGGCCTGCGCCGTTGACCAGGCAGCCGATGTTGCCGTCCAGGCTGATGTAGGCCAGGTCGAACTTGCTGGCCTCGATCTCGGCCGGGTCTTCCTCGTCGAGGTCGCGCAGCGCCACGATCTCGGGATGGCGGAACAGCGCGTTGGAGTCGAAGTTGAACTTGGCGTCCAGCGCGATGATGTTGCCCTTGCCGTCGCGGTTGAGCGGATTGATCTCCACCAGCGACGCATCGGTGTCCATGTAGCAACGGTACAGCTTCTTGAGGACGTCCGTGGCCTGGGCGGTGGAGTTCGCGGGCAGGCCGATGCCGCCGGCGATCTCCCTGGCCTGGGCGTCGGTCAGGCCGGTGAGCGGATCGACGAACACCTTGATGATCTTCTCGGGCGTGGCATGGGCCACTTCCTCGATGTCCATGCCGCCCTCGCTGGAGGCGATGAAGGCCACCTTCTGCGTGGCGCGGTCGGTCACCACCGAGACGTAGTACTCCTTCTGGATGTCGGCACCGTCCTCGATGTACAGGCGCCGCACCTTCTGGCCTTGCGGGCCGGTCTGGTGGGTCTTGAGCTGCATGCCCAGGATCTCGCCGGCCAGGCGCTTGACGTCGTCGACCGACTTGGCCACCTTGACGCCGCCGCCCTTGCCGCGGCCGCCCGCATGGATCTGCGCCTTCACCACCCAGACCGGGCCGCCGAGCTTCTGCGCGGCTTCCACCGCCTCCTGGACCGTGAAAGCCGGAATGCCGCGCGGCACGGGCACGCCGAAGCTGCGCAAGATCTCCTTGCCCTGGTACTCGTGAATCTTCATTGAGGTGTCTCTTGAGGAACTTTGAGGGTGGCCCGGCGCGGGACTGCAAGGCCGGGCCCGCGGGAGCGGAAAAGAGCCTTGAACTGTATCATGCTGCAACGCAACAAAGGCCTGCGCTGGCTTACAGTGGCCATACGCAGTTTCCACAGGACAGACCATGCCCAAAGTCTTCATCGACGGTGAGGCCGGCACCACCGGCCTGCAGATCCGTGAGCGGCTGGAAAGGATGCCGGCGATCGAGCTGGTCAGCATCGCGCCGGAGCGCCGCAAGGACCCGGCGGCCAAGCGCGAGCTGATGAGCGGCGTGGACCTGGTCATCCTGTGCCTGCACGACGACGCGGCGCGGGAGTCGGTGGCCATGGTCGACCAGATCGGCCGCAGCGGCCGGGCCCCGCGCGTCATCGACGCCTCGACGGCGCACCGCACGGCCGAGGGCTGGGTGTTCGGGTTTCCTGAACTGCAGGCCGGCCAGCGCGAGGCCGTCGCCGCGGCGCCGCGGGTCAGCAATCCCGGCTGCTATGCCACCGGGGCCATCGCGCTCATCCGCCCGCTGGTCGATGCCGGCATCGTGCCTCCGGACTTCCCGCTGGCGCTGCCGTCGGTCAGCGGCTACAGCGGCGGCGGCCGCAGCATGATCGAGGCCTACGAATCCGGCCACGCGCCGGCCTACGAGGTCTATGCCCTGGGGCTCAAGCACAAGCACCTGCCCGAGATCATGAAGTACACCGGCCTGACGCGGCGGCCGATCTTCATTCCTTCGGTGGGCAATTTCGCCCAAGGCATGCTGGTGCAGCTGCCGCTGCACCTGGACACGCTCCCCGGGCACCCCCGGCCGGCCGACCTGCACGAGGCACTGGCCGCCCACTACCGCGGCAGCGAATGGGTAGCGGTGGAGCCGCCGACGGAAGACGGCAAGCTCGACCCCCTGGCGCTGAACGGCACGAACAAGATGGAGTTGCGGGTCTACGCCAACATGGACCACCACCATGCCGTGCTGGTGGCCCGGCTGGACAACCTGGGCAAGGGCGCCAGCGGCGCGGCGGTGCAGAACCTCAAGCTGATGCTGGGGTTGTAAGCGCCGCCTTATCCAGCGGCATCGTCCTCGTAGCCACCGGCCAGCACCCGGTGGATGACCTCGCCGCCGAAGCCCCGGGCCGCCAGGAACCGCGCCTGCCTGCCGCGTTCGGCGGCGTCGCGCGGCGGGCCGTCGAACTTGCGGCGCCATACCTCGCGCGCGCGCTGCAGCTCGGTGCCCTTGAGCTGGGCCAGGGCCTGCTGCACCAGCTCGCCGTCCAGCCCCTTGGCCTGCAGCTCCTGGCGGATGCGCCCGGCGCCCAGCCGGGGGGCACGGCGGTTCAGGACCGACTCGGCCACCCGCTGGTCGCTGATGAAACCCTTGCCTTGCAGCTCGTCCAGGATACGGCGCAGCTGGCCCGGCGCTTCCTCGTGCGGGGCCAGCTTGCGCTCCAGCTCGGCACGGGAGTGCTCCCGGCCGCTGAGCAGGCGCAGGGCCCGCCCCTTGAGCGACGGCGGGCCCCCCAGCGGCATGGAGGATTACTCCGCCTCGGCGTCGGCCGGCAGCAGCGGGATGCCCAGCGACTCGCGCACCTTGTTCTCGATCTCGCGGGCCAGCTCCGGGTTCTCGCGCAGGAACTCGCGCGCGTTGTCGCGGCCCTGGCCGATCTTCTCGCCGTTGTAGGCATACCAGGCGCCGGACTTCTCGAGGATGCGGGCGGTGACGCCCATGTCGATGATCTCGCCATGGCGGCTGATGCCCTCGCCGAACAGGATGTCGAACTCCGCCGTCTTGAACGGGGGCGAGACCTTGTTCTTGACCACCTTGACCTTGGTCTCGTTGCCGATGGCCTCCTCGCCCTTCTTGATGGTGCCGGTGCGCCGGATATCCAGGCGCACCGAGGCGTAGAACTTCAGCGCGTTGCCGCCGGTGGTGGTCTCGGGGCTGCCGAACATCACGCCGATCTTCATGCGGATCTGGTTGATGAAGATGACCATGCAGTTGGTCTTCTTGATGGTGGCGGTGAGCTTGCGCAGCGCCTGGCTCATCAGGCGGGCCTGCAGGCCGGGCAGGGAGTCGCCCATCTCGCCTTCGATCTCCGCCTTGGGCGTGAGCGCCGCCACCGAGTCGACGACGATCAGGTCCACGGCGCCCGAGCGCACCAGTGAATCCACGATCTCCAAGGCCTGTTCGCCGGTGTCCGGCTGGCTGATCAGCAGGTCGGACAGGTTCACGCCCAGCTTCTGCGCGTACTGCACGTCCAGCGCGTGCTCGGCGTCGACGAAGGCGCACTGGCCGGCCTGGCGCTGCATCTCGGCGATGACCTGCAGGGTCAGCGTGGTCTTGCCCGAGGATTCCGGGCCGTAGATCTCGATCACCCGGCCGCGCGGCAGGCCACCCACGCCCAGGGCGATGTCCAGGCCCAGCGAGCCGGTGGACACGACCTGGATGTCCTCCAGCTTCTCGCCTTCGCCCAGGCGCATGATCGTGCCCTTGCCGAACTGCTTCTCGATCTGGGCCAATGCCGCCTGCAGGGCCTTGTTCTTTTCGGTGTCGCCGGCGATCCGGGTACCCTTGACTTGTGCATCCATGGAAAGCTCCTTGTGAATCAATGAGTTGCGTCAGTTCATCCCGGTGGTCATATCCACAGCCTGGATGCTTGACCAGTACTCTAACGGTCGGCAAACGGCGAAGCAATCGATTTTTTGGTCAGTTTGCCTTACGATCCGGCCATGACCGATGACCGCTGGCGCGAGACCCACCTGGGCCGCCTGCTGGGCCATGCTTCGCGGCGCTTCGACGAGCGCGTGCTCCACCTCATGGCGCACAACGTGGAGGTACCGCTGGCCCTGTCCAACCTGGCGGCGCGCGCCCAGGTAGGCGCCGCCCACATCCACATCACCCGCCACCTGGCGCTGGAAGGCTCGCGCCTGACCGATCTCGCGGCCCAGGCCGGCATGACCAAGCAGGCCATGGGCGACCTGGTGACGCAGTGCGAGGCCTGGGGCCTGGTGGTGCGCGAGAGCGACCCGCACGATGCCCGCGCCCGCCGGGTGCGCTTCACCGCGGTCGGCCTGGCCTGGCTGCAGGCCTTCAAGGACGCGGTCGCGCAGGCCGAGGCCGAGTTCCGGGCCGAGGTGGGCGAGGCCGTGGCCACCGTGGTCGGCATGGGCCTGGAAGCCTACGCCGGCCCGGCCGCCTAGAATTTTCCCCAGGGCGCCCGGCAGACGGCGTTGCATCAACAGGAGACAAGCCATGCGCATCCTCATCGCGGAAGACGACCAGGTCCTGGCCGACGGCCTGCTGCGCAGCCTGCGCGCCTCGGGCGCCGCCGTGGACCATGTGGCCAGCGGCACCGAGGCCGACGCCGCGCTCATGACCAACAACGAGTTCGACCTGCTGATCCTGGACCTGGGCCTGCCGCGCATGCACGGCCTGGAGGTGCTGCGCAAGCTGCGCGGCCGCGGCTCGTCCATGCCGGTGCTGATCCTTACGGCC
Source organism: Ramlibacter tataouinensis TTB310 (assembly GCF_000215705.1). Taxonomy (NCBI): domain Bacteria; kingdom Pseudomonadati; phylum Pseudomonadota; class Betaproteobacteria; order Burkholderiales; family Comamonadaceae; genus Ramlibacter; species Ramlibacter tataouinensis. Next base: position 3,990,265 of record NC_015677.1, read on the forward strand.
GCCGACAGCGTGGAGGAACGCGTCAAGGGCCTGGACTACGGCGCTGACGACTACATGGCCAAGCCGTTCTCGCTGCAGGAGCTGGAGGCGCGGGTGCGGGCGCTCACCCGCCGCGGCATGGGCGGCACCAGCAGCGCCATCCGGCACGGCCCGCTGGTGTACGACCAGGCCGGCCGGGTCGCCACCATCGACGGCAGGATGGTGGAGCTGTCGGCGCGCGAGCTGGGGCTGCTGGAGGTGCTGCTGCAGCGCGCGGGGCGCCTGGTCAGCAAGGACCAGCTGGTCGAGCGACTGTGCGAGTGGGGCGAGGAGGTGAGCAACAACGCCATCGAGGTCTACATCCACCGGCTGCGCAAGAAGATCGAGAAGGGCCCGATCCGCATCGCCACGGTGCGCGGCCTGGGCTACTGCCTGGAAAAGATCCAGGCCTGAGCCAAGTGAAACTGTTCCAGCGCGAGCAGCGCTCCCTTTTCGGCGAGATCCTGGACTGGATGCTCACGCCGCTGCTGCTGCTGTGGCCGGTGAGCCTGGCGCTGACCTGGCTGGTGGCCCAGGGCATCGCCGGCAAGCCGTTCGACCGCGCGCTGGAATACAACGTGCAGGTGCTTTCGCAGCTGGTCACGGTGCAGCAGCAGCGGGTGGCGTTCAACCTGCCGCAACCGGCCCGCCAGATCCTGCGGGCCGACGACACCGACCACCTGTACTACCAGGTGCTGGGCACGCGCGGCGAGCTGCTGGGCGGCGAGCGCGACCTGCCGCTGCCACCGCCCGACGAGGCGCCGGTCTCCGGCGAGGTGCGCCTGCGCGACGCCGAGCTGCGCGGCGCCGAGGTGCGGGTGGCCTACACCTGGGTGCGCACGGATTTGCCCGGCGCGCCGCCGGTGCTGGTGCAGGTGGCGGAGACGCGCGAGAAGCGCTCGGTGCTGGCCACCGAGATCATCAAGGGCGTGATGCTGCCGCAGTTCGTCACCCTGCCGCTGGCGGTGCTGCTGGTGTGGCTGGCGCTGGTGCGCGGCATCAAGCCGCTGTCGCAGCTGGAGGAGCGCATCCGCGCGCGCCGGCCCGACGACATGTCGCCGCTGGACGAGAAGGCCGTGCCGCTGGAGGTGGCGCCGCTGGTGTCCTCGGTCAACGACCTGCTGACGCGGCTGAAGGACTCCATCGCCACGCAGAAGCGCTTCCTGGCCGACGCCGCCCACCAGCTCAAGACGCCGCTGGCCGGCCTGCGCATGCAGGCCGACCTGGCCCAGCGCGAGGGCTTCAGCGCCGACGACCTCAAGCAGTCGCTCAAGCAGATCGGCCGCTCCAGCATGCGCGCCACCCACACCGTCAACCAGCTGCTGGCGCTGGCGCGCGCCGAAGGCAGCGGCCGGCCGCTGGCGCTGCAGGCCTGCGACATCGCCGAACTCACCACCGAGGCGGTGCAGGACTTCCTGCCGCGCGCGCTGGACCGTCGCATCGACCTGGGCTACGACGGGCCGCGGGCCGGCAGCGCCGGCCTGGCGGTGGAGGGCAACCGCACGCTGCTCAAGGAGATGATCAGCAACCTGCTGGACAACGCCCTGAACTACACGCCGTCCAGCGCCGAGCACCCGGGCGTGGTCACCGCCCGCGTCCTGCCTGACCCGTTCGGCCAGGGGCTGGTGCTGCAGGTGGAAGACTCCGGTCCCGGCATCCCCGTTGCCGAGCGCGAGCTGGTGTTCCAGCCTTTCTACCGGGTGCTGGGCAGCAACGTGGACGGCAGCGGGCTGGGCCTGTCCATCGTGCGCGAGATCGCGCGCCAGCACGGCGCCGAGATCGAGATCGACGACGCCCACCCCGGCGCCACGCCGCCCGGCACGCGCGTGAGCCTGCGCTTCGTGCGCCAGCGCGCCATCACCCGCCAGCCGCCGGCGCCGGTACCGGCACCGGCACCGGCCGATCAGCCTGCCTTGTAGACGTTCAGCTGCAGCCGCTCGCGCTCGATGACGCGCGCCACCGCCGGCAACTGCGCCACCTTCTGCACATGGGCCCACAGCGCCGGAAAGCCCGTGGGATCGATGCCGGCGAAGCCGCCCCAGCGCAGCAGGGTGAGCGCATAGGCGTCCAGCGGGCCGAACTGCGCGCCACCCAGCCAGGCCTGGCCGCGGCCGGCCGCCGCCTGCGCCAGCGCCTCGATCTCGCCCAGCATGGGCCGGTACAGGCCGGTGTTGTAGGCCTTGATCGCCGCCTGCGCCTCGGGCTGGTCGGTGAACTTGAACGGCATGAACACGTGGGTGAAGGTGGGATGCACCGTGTTGTTCATCCAGGCCAGGGTTTCCATCACCTTGGCGCGCGCCAGCGGCTCGGCCGGCAGGAAGCCGTGCCGCGGGAAGCGCTCGTGCAGCCAGCCCACGATGGCCACGATCTGGGTGATCACCTGGCCGTCGGCCACCAGCACCGGCACCTGGCCGCGCGGGTTGACGGCCTTGTACTCGGGGCTTTGCTGCTCGTTCTTGTGCAGCTTGACCAGCACCGGTTCGAACGGCTCGCCGGTGGTCTCCAGCAAGGCATGCGGCACGAACGAGCAGGCGCCGGGCGAGAAGTAGAGCTTGAGGGTCATGGCCGTCCAGTCTCCTTGATGAGATTCAGCGGCAGGGCCGCAGGGTCGCGCCGCCCAGGGTGGTGCGCAGTTCGTCCAGACGCGGTCGCAGCAGCTCGTCCACGGCCGGCAGCCGCAGCGCCACCCCGTTCAGCTCGGGCCGCTCCTGCACCACCCGGGCAGTGCGCACGCCGCGCCGGGCCAGCAGGTCCAGCGCGCGCTCGGCGGCCGCCTGCGTTCCATAGCCGCCCAGGGACAGCCCTGGCTCCAGCGCTTGGTTGGCCAGCGGCTCGAAGCTCACACCCAGCTGGCGCAGTTCGGCCTTCTTGCGTTCCACGCCATCGGGCGCCGGGTACCTGCCCATGTAGACGATCCAGCGGCCCGGCTCGATCGCGGGGTCCAGGCTCCAGCTGCCGGCGGGCCAGGCGGCCAGCGCGGGGCGCAGCGTGCCGGCCAGCGCGTCGTCCAGCGGGCCGGCCTGCAGGCACTCGCTGGGCCGGGCGATCACCACCACGGTCTCCAGCCGCGCCAGGTCCTCGGCCGACACGATGCGCACGGCATCGGGCCGGATCTGCTGCTCCAGCCGCTGCGGTTCGGACTGCTGGGCCGGCGCCAGGCCCCAGGACTGCAGCCGGCCCTCCGACCAGGCGTAGTAGGCGACATTGGCCAGCAACAGGAGCAGGACGACGAAGCGCAACATGGCCGGGCCGGGCGTTCAGTCCGCCACCGACCCGGGCGGCACGGGCCTGACGCTGACTTCGGAACTGGTAACGCTTTTCATGCCGGCCGCAGTATGCACCAGCAGGGCGCCGTCGTCGCCTACGCCATGGGCCGTGCCGGCCGTGCCGTCGCTGAGCGCCACGGCGCGTTCGCGCAGCGCGTCGCGCGCGGCGTAACGGGCCTGGAAGGGCGCGAAACCGTGCTGCTCGAAGCCCTGCAAGGCCTGCACCAGCGGCAGCGCGATGCGGTCCAGGGCGGCGGCCGCGTCGGCTTCGGGCCACAGCTCGCGCAGGCTGGCCGGCGGCGTGGACAGCCCCTCGGCCGGCCGAGGCGCGATGTTGATGCCGATGCCGACCACCGCGTAGCGCCCGGCGCCGGGCGCCGCGCCGGCGGCCGACGCCGTCTCGACCAGGATGCCGGCCAGCTTGCGGCCGTCCAGCCACAGGTCGTTGGGCCATTTGAGCGCGATGCGCGGATGCAGGGCCTCGGCCACCGCCACGCCCACCGCCAGCGACAGCCCCGACCAGCCGGCCGGCGCATAGGGCAGGCCCAGCGAGAACGTCAATGAGTCGCCCGGGGCGCTGGCCCAGGCGCGCCCCAGCCGGCCGCGGCCCGCGGTCTGCCGCTGCGCCACCAGCAGCACGGGCTCGGCGCGGCCGGCGCGCGCCCGGCGCATCAGCTCGGTGTTGGTGGAGTCCAGCTCGGGCAGGATCTCCACGGTGAAGCCGGGCAGCCGGGGCGCCACCCGCTCCCACACCGCTTCGGCCGGCCAGCGCATCCCGCCGCCCTCAGCGCCGGCGCTTGGGCGCCAGCAGCGTCCCGCGGCAGCCCCTGGCGCCGCACCAGCAGGGGTACTCGGCCTTGAGCTTCTTGGTGTAGGGCTCGTCGATGATCAGCCCGTAGTCGTAGTTGAGCTCCTCGCCAACGCGGATGTTGCGCAGCGCCTTGATGAAGACGCGGCCGTCCTCCTCGTCGGCCTCGCAGTTCGGGTCGCAGGAATGGTTGATCCAGCGCGAGGAATTGCCGCCGTACAGGGCGTCGATCACCCGGTCCTCGTCGACATGGAAGTAGAAGGTGTGGTTGGGGTCGCCGGGGTCGTGCGGGTGGCGGCGCTGCGCCTCCTTCCAGCTGATGATCTCGCCCACGTATTCGATGATGGTCTCGCCTTCGGCGATGTCCTGGACGGCGAACACGCCCTTGCCATGGATGCCCGACCGCCGGACCTGGATTTTCCGGCCGGCGCCGGCGCCGCCCCCTGCTGCTGTTGCTGGCATTCGCGAAACTCTGATAAGTTGAGATGTGCACATGCGCGCGTACGCGTACGTACGCGCGAGAGCCGAGATTGTAGAAATGTCCAAGACACTCATCATTGCCGAGAAGCCTTCCGTCGCGCAGGACATCGTGCGCGCCCTCACGCCCGTGGCCGGCAAGTTCGACAAGCACGACGAGCACTTCGAGAACGACCGCTACGTGGTCACCAGCGCCGTCGGCCACCTGGTGGAGATCCAGGCGCCCGAGGAGTTCGACGTCAAGCGCGGCAAGTGGAGCTTCGCCCACCTGCCGGTCATCCCGCCGTACTTCGACTTGAAGCCGGTGGACAAGACCAAGGGCCGGCTCAACGCCGTGGTCAAGCTGGCCAAGCGCAAGGACGTGACCGAACTGGTCAACGCCTGCGACGCGGGCCGCGAGGGCGAGCTCATCTTCCGGTTGATCGAGCAGTTCGCCGGCGGCGGCAATCCGCTGGGCAAGCCGGTGCGGCGGCTGTGGCTGCAGTCCATGACCCCCCAGGCCATCCGCGACGGCTTCGAGCAGCTGCGCACCGACCGCCAGATGGAGGGCCTGGCCTCGGCCGCGCGCTCGCGCTCCGAGGCCGACTGGCTGGTGGGCATCAACGGCACGCGCGCCATGACGGCCTTCAACTCGCGCGACGGCGGCTTCTTCCTGACCACCGTGGGCCGGGTGCAGACGCCCACGCTGGCCGTGGTGGTCGAGCGCGAGGAGCAGATCCGCAGGTTCGTCAGCCGCGACTACTGGGAGATCCACGCCAGCTTCCTGGCCGAGGCCGGCGAGTACCCGGGCAAGTGGTTCGACCCCAAGTGGAAAAAGAACCCCGACGACGCCGAGCAGAAGGCCGACCGGGTCTGGACGCTGCAGGAGGCGCAGGCCATCGCCGACGCGGTGCGCGGCAAAGCCGCCACCGTCACCGAGGAATCCAAGCCCACCACCCAGGCTTCGCCGCTGCTGTTCGACCTGACCTCGCTGCAGCGCGAGGCCAACGGCCGCTTCGGCTACTCGGCCAAGACCACGCTGGCACTGGCGCAGTCGCTGTACGAGCGCCACAAGGCGCTGACCTACCCGCGGACCGACTCGCGCGCCCTGCCCGAGGACTACCTGGGCACCGTCAAGCAGACCATGCAGATGCTGGCCGCCAGCGGCATGCGCCACCTGGCCCCGTTCGCCCAGCAGGCCATCGACGGCAACTACGTCAAGCCCACCAGGCGCGTCTTCGACAACAGCAAGGTCAGCGACCACTTCGCCATCATCCCCACGCTGCAGGCGCCCAGCGGGCTGTCGGATGCCGAGCAGAAGCTGTACGACCTGGTGGTGCGGCGCTTCCTGTCCATCTTCTTCCCCAGCGCCGAGCACCTGGTGACCACCCGCATCAACCAGGTGGTGGGCCACCACTTCAAGACCGAGGGCAAGGTGCTGGTCAAGCCGGGCTGGCTGGCCATCTGGGGCAAGGAAGCCGACGTGGAGGGCGACGAGAACAGCAAGACGCTGGTGCCGGTGAAGCCCGGCGAGATGGTCCGCACCGAGTCGGTGGAGGCCAGGGGCCTGAAGACCCGGCCGCCCGCGCGCTACTCGGAAGCCACGCTGCTGGGCGCGATGGAGGGAGCCGGCAAGCTGGTGGAGGACGACGAGCTGCGCGAGGCCATGCAGGACAAGGGCCTGGGCACGCCGGCCACCCGGGCCGCCATCATCGAGGGCCTGATCAACGAGAGGTACATGTTCCGCGAGGGCCGCGAGCTGATCCCCACGGCCAAGGCCTTCCAGCTGATGACGCTGCTGCGCGGGCTGGGCGTGGAGGAGCTCTCCCGCCCCGAGCTGACCGGCGAGTGGGAGTACAAGCTGGCGCAGATGGAGCGCGGCCAGTTGAGCCGCGACGCCTTCATGCAGGAGATCGCCGAGATGACGAAGCACATCGTCAAGAAGGCCAAGGAGTACGACCGCGACACCGTCCCGGGCGATTACGCCACGCTGAAGACGCCCTGCCCCAACTGCGGCGGCGTCGTCAAGGAGAACTACCGGCGCTACAGCTGCGTCGGCCGCAAGGGCGACGGCAGCGACGCCTGCGGCTTCTCGTTCACCAAGATCCCGGCCGGCCGGGCTTTCGAGCTGCACGAGGTCGAGCAGTTCCTGCGCGACAAGCGCATCGGCCCGCTGGAGGGCTTCCGCTCCAAGGCGGGCTGGCCGTTCACCGCCGAGATCGCGCTCAAGTACGGCGAGGAAGAGAAGAACTGGAAGCTGGAGTTCGACTTCGGCGACGAGCAGGACCCGAGCGAGACCGGCGAGCTGGTGGACTTCGGCGCGCAGCAGCCGCTGGGCCCCTGCCCCAAATGCGCCGCCCGGGTGTTCGAGTTCGGCAAGAACTACGTCTGCGAGCGGTCCGTGCCCACGCCGCAGCAGCCCACCCCCAGCTGCGACTTCAAGACCGGCCAGATCATCCTGCAGCAGCCCGTCGAGCGCGAGCAGATGCAAAAGCTGCTGGCCACCGGCCGGACCGACCTGCTGGACAAGTTCGTCTCCATGCGCACGCGCCGCCCCTTCAAGGCGCGCCTGGCCTGGGACGCCGAAGCCGGCAAGGTGAATTTCGAGTTCGAGCCGCGCGAGAGCAAGTTCCCCCCGCGCAAGGGCGCGGGCGCGGCGCGGCCGGCAACGGGCAAGACCGCGCCGCGCAAAGCAGCTGTCGGCAGGAAGGCAGGCGCGGCCATTCCTGCCGACAAGGGCACTGCTGCCGCCAAGAAGGCCGCCGGCGCGAAGCCTGTGGCTGCCGCCAAGAAAGCCGCGGCACCCAAGGCACCCCGCAAGACCGGTCCCGGCCTCACGCCCAGCCCGCAGCTGGCCGCCGTGGTGGGCGCCGAGCCGGTGGCCCGCACCGAGGTCATCAAGAAGCTGTGGGACTACATCAAGGCCAACGGCCTGCAGGATGCCGCCAACAAGCGCGCCATCAACGCCGACGCCAAGCTGGCCGCGGTGTTCGGCAAGCCACAGGTGACCATGTTCGAGCTGGCGGGCATCGTCGGCAAGCACCTGTCGTAGGCACGGCCGTTCACGGCATCGTGCGCCGCGGACGGCATGCCTGCCTACAGGAGCGGCGGCGGTCCGGCGCTAGATTGCGGCCGGGGGTATCGACATGCTCAAGGCTCTGGCGCTCAACTGCACGCTGAAGAAATCCGGCGCGCCGTCTTCCACCGACCGGCTGCTGTCCGAGCTGCGGGACGCCTTCGCCGGCCAGGGCGTGGAGACCGAGGCCCTGCGCGTGGTGGACCTGAACATCCTGCCGGGCGTCAGCTCGGACGAAGGCCCCGGCGACGACTGGCCGCGGGTGCGGCAGAAGATCGTGCAGTCGGACATCCTGGTGCTGGGCACGCCGATCTGGCTGGGCCAGCCCTCCAGCGTGGTCAAGCGCGTGCTGGAGCGGCTGGATGCCTTCCTGGGCGAAACGGACGAGCGCGGCCACATGCCCAGCTACGGCAAGGTGGCGGTGGTGGCCGTGGTGGGCAACGAGGACGGCGCGCACCATGTGGCGGCCGAATTGTTCCAGGCGCTCAATGACGTGGGCTTCACCATCGCGGCCAGCGCCAGCACCTACTGGGTGGGCGAAGCCATGGGAAAGACCGACTACCAGGACCTGCCGCAGCGGCCCTCCAACACGGCCCAGACCACCGGCATCGCCGCGGTCACCGCGGCGCATCTGGCGCGGCTGCTGAAGACGGGCGCCTACCCGCCCATCCCCAAGGGCTGAGCGGCCGGGCTCAGGCCTTGGCGCGCGCGGCCGCGTTGCGCTTGCGCGTGGCCGCCGCCTTCCTGGCCGAGGCGGAGCGTTCTTCCGGCGAGCGTGCCGCCGAAGCGCGGCCGCCCGCCTTGCCGCCCTTCTTCGACGGGTCGGTGTTCATGGGCTTGCCGCGGCCGGAGCCGCTTTTCTTGCCACCGCCGGTCTCCTTGTTGACGGTGGCCCAGGCGCGGCGCTCGGCCTCGTCCTTACCGAGGCCGCGGCTTTCGTAGCTCTCCTCGATGTGCTCGGCCTGGCGTTTCTGCTTGTCGGTGTACGCCGATTTATCTCCACGTGGCATGGGAACCTCCGGTGCTTGCTGCCATCGCAAAGAGTAGGGCCGCGCGCCGGCGCCGCCGCGTCGGTGGGCGGCGTTACGGCTTGTCGGCCACGTCAGGGACGCTGTCGGCGCCCTGTCCGACACGCCGGGCGCCGCGTCGCCGCGTACCCCGTTCACGGCCTTCGTTAGTGGGGCCGGATCTTCACGGAGAAAAGCACCATGTTCAGACTTCTTCTTTCTACCGGCCTGGCCGTTTTGCTGGCAGCCTGCTCAAGCATGTCGGGTGGTGGTGGCGGCTCCAGCGCCGGTTCAGCAAGCGACACCCGCACCATGGGCGGCTCGGACGGTTCCATGCGGACTCGCAGCCCGCATGGCACCGGCGGCCCCGTGGGCGCCAGCGGCGGCGGGCCGAGCTGAGCGGCAAAGCTGCTCAGGCGGGGCGCCGCAGGTGCCAGGCCTTGGGCCGGGCAAAGGCCTGGATGCCGTAGCGCGACAGCGTGAGCCCCACGCCGGAGTCGCCGACCCCGCTCCACGGCAGGCGTGGGCTGACGCGGTCGCAGCAGTTCCAGTACACGCTGCCGGCGTGGACCTGCGCCAGCAGCTGCCGCGCGCGCCGCTCGTCCGGCGTGTAGACGCCGGCCGTCAGGCCGTAGCGCGTGTCGTTCATCAGGCGCACCGCCTCGGCGTCGTCCCGCACCTTCTGGATGCCGATCACCGGCCCGAAGCTTTCCTCGCGCATCAGCTGCATGCCATGGTCCACGCCGCTCAGCACGGCCGGCGCGAACCAGTGGCCCGGCCCGGGCAGGCGCCGGGCGCTGCCGGTGTGCAGCAGCGCACCCTTGTCCACCGCCTGCGCCACCTGCGCCTCCAGCACCGCCAGCTGGGCGCCGCGCGTGAGCGGGCCGATGTAGGTCTCCTCGCTCATGGGCGGCCCGAGCCTGAAGCCCTGCACCGTGCGCACGAAGGCCGCGACGAAGGCGTCGTGCACCTGCTCGTGCACGTAGATGCGCTCGACCGAGCAGCAGCTCTGGCCGGTGTTGTACATGGCGCCGTCGGCCAGCGCCTGGGCGGCCGCCTCGGGGTCGGCGTCCTCGCAGACGTAGGTCGGGTCCTTGCCGCCCAGCTCCAGCTGCAGCTTGACCAGCCGGGGACCCAGCGCCTGCGCGATGCGCTGGCCGGTGGCATGCGAACCGGTGAAGAACAGGCCGTCGATGGGCTGCGCCAGCAGCGCGCCGCCGACCTCGCCCGTACCCACCAGGGTGCGGAACACGCCCGGCGGCACGCCGGACTGGTGCAGCAGGCGCTGGATCTCCAGGCCGGTCATGCTCGCGTACTCGGACGGCTTGTACAGCACGGCATTGCCGGCCAGCAGCGCTGGCACGATCACGTTGCAGCCGACGAACCAGGGGTAGTTCCAGGCCGAGATGTTGGCCACCACGCCCAGCGGCACCTGCTCGATCTGCTCGGTCATGGCGCCGTCGGCCCAGACGGTTTCGCTGGCCAGGGCGCGGGGCGTCTCCTCCAGGAAGAAGTCGAGGCGCGCCATGAGGCCGTTCAGCTCGTTGCGGGACATGCGGACGGGCTTGCCCGTCTCGCGCGTCATGACGGCGGCCAGCGATTCCAGCTCGCCGCGCACCGCCTCCCGGAAACGGCCCAGGCAGGCCAGCCGCTGGTCCAGCGGCTGCATCGCCCAGGCCGGCTGGGCGGCACGCGCCGCGATGGCCGCCGCCTGCACCGATGCCGCGTCGTCGCAGGCCAGCTCGGCGATGCGCTGGCCGTCGGCCGGGTTGATCACCTGCAGCGTGCTCACTGCCGCAGGCTCCCGCGTTCCTTGGCCGCGGACACCGCGGCCAGGAAGTCCTGCAGCAGCGCCGCGTCGTCGATGGTGGCCATGTCCGGCTGGTGGAACTCGGGGTGCCACTGCACGGCGGCGATGTACGGCTTGTCCGGGTCCTTGCGGCGGATGGCCTCGACCACGCCGTCCTCGTGGCTCACCGCCTCGGCCACGAACTCGTCGGACAGGCGCTTGATGCCCTGGTGGTGGATGCTGTTGACCCGCGCCCGCTCCACGCCGGGGTAGAGCTGCGACAGCCGGCTGCCGGGGAGGATCTCGATGCTGTGGTGGTTCAGGTCGTAGATGTCGGGGTCGCGGTGCCGCAGCGAATCCGGGATCTGGGTGTTGATGTCCTGCCACAGCGTGCCGCCGAAGGCCACGTTGAGCAGCTGCAGGCCGCGGCACACGCCGAACACCGGCTTGCCGTGCGACTCGAACGCGGCCACTAGGGCCTTGTCGTACTCGTCGCGGATGCGGTCGCCGCTCCAGCGCTCCTCCAGCGGGACCTCGCCGTAGCTGCCGGGCCAGACGTCGGCGCCGCCGTGCAGCACCAGCCCGTCCAGCCACTGCGCGTAGTGCTCGTAGGTCACGTCGCCGCGCGCCGTGCTGCCGGTCGGGCAGGGCACCATCACGACCATGGCGCCGGAGGACATGATCCAGTGCGCGATCGACTGCTCCACGTACTGCAGCGTCTTGTTGGTGAAGAGCGAGCGCGTGGGGTCGGCGTGGGAGAAACAGGCGGACAGGCCGATCTTCAGGCGGCTGGCGGCGATCATGGACGCTTCCTGGGCTCCTTGCGGTCTACAGCGCGGTCTCGAACAGCCGCCGCAGGTCGGCGGGCGTGACGGGCCGCGGGTTGGTGTGGTGGCAGATGTCGGCCGCGGCGATCTCGACCAGCTGCGGCAGCTGCCGCGCCTGCACGCCGTGCGCCGACAGCCGGCCGGTGATGCCGACGCGGGCCTTGAGCTGCTGCAGCCAGGGCACGAAGGCCGCGCCGCCGCCCGCGACCTTGCAGGCGTGCGCCAGTTCGTCGAACTTCTCCGGCACGGCCTCGTGGTTCCAGGCCAGCACGGTGTCGATCATCAGCGCATTGGCCAGGCCGTGGTGCAGGTCGCAGACCGCGCCCAGCGCATGGGCGCAGGCATGCACCGCGCCCAGGTCCTTCTGGAAGGCGATGGCGCCCATCATCGACGCCATCATCATGTCGGCGCGGGCCTGCAGCCGGGAGGGCTCATGCACGGCGATGGGCAGGGAGCGCGCCGCGATGCGCGCGCCTTCCAGCGCGATGCCGTCGCACAGCGGGTGGTAGGCCGGCGAGAGGTAGCTCTCGATGTTGTGGGTGAGCGCGTCCATGCCGGTGGCCGCCGTGACATGGGGCGGCAGCCCCAGCGTCAGCTCGGGGTCGGCGAACACGCAGCGCGCCAGCACCCGCGGGCTGAAGATGACGCGCTTGAGGTGGGTGGCGTCCTCGCTGATCACCGCCGAGCGGCCCACCTCCGAGCCGGTGCCGGCGGTGGTCGGCAGCGCCACGAAGTACGGCAGCTCGCCCGCGATCGGCCGCACCTGCGGGTGGTCCCAGGCGTATTCCAGGATGTCGCCCTCGTGGGTGGCGGCCAGGCCCACCACCTTGGCCACGTCCAGCGCCGCGCCGCCGCCGAAGCCGATCACGCAGTCGGCGCCATGGGCCCGGTAAGCCGCGGCGCCGTCCATCACCTGCCTGGCGGTCGGGTTGCCCGCCACGCCGGCGTAGAGCGCTACGTCCAGGCCCTGCAGGTGGGTGCGGAACTCCGCCAGTACCGGCAGCGCGGCCAGCGCCTTGTCCGTCACCAGCAGCGGGCGTTGCAGGCCCTGCTCACGCAGGTGGGGCGCCACTGCCTTGCGGGCGCCGGCGCCGAAGCGGATGTCGGTGGGGAATGCGAAGCGGCTCAGCTCCATCGCGGCCTTCTCAGATGATCTCGAAGTAGCGGCGGCGCTCCCAGTCGGTCACGCCGTCCAGCCATTGGCGCCACTCCCAGTCGCGCGTGGCGGCGAAGTGCTCGACGAAGGTGTCACCCAGCCAGTCGCGCGCCACCTCGGAGCGCTCGAAGATGCGGGTGGTCTCGATCAGCGTGCGCGGCGCGCGCGGCACGTTCTCGGCGCCCTGGTTGGTGCCGGTGATGGGCGGCGCCGTGAGCTTGAGCCCCTTCTCCACGCCGTGCAGTCCGGCCGCGATCACCGCCGCCATGGCCAGGTAGGGGTTGACGTCGGCGCCCGGGCAGCGCGTCTCCAGCCGCGTGCTCTTGGGCCCGCCCGCGATGACGCGGAAGCTTGCCGTGCGGTTGTCCACGCCCCAGGTCGGCTTGACCGGCGCCCAGAAGCCGTCGACCAGGCGCTTGTAGCTGTTGATGGTGGGCCAGAACAGGGGCGCGAACTCCATCAGGCAGGCCACCTGGCCGGCCAGGTAGCTCTCGAACACCGGGCTCATCCCGCGCTGGCTGCCCTTGCCGTAGAAGACGTTGGCCTGGCCGTCCGACAGGCTCTGGTGGATGTGGCCCGAGCAGCCCGGGTAGTGCTCGCTCCACTTGGCCATGAAGCTGGGCATGATGCCGAAGCGCGCGCCTATCTCCTTGGCGCCGGTCTTGAACAGGATGGCGCGGTCGGCCTGCTCCAGCGCCTGCGAGAATCCCAGCGCCGCCTCGTACACGCCGGGGCCGGTCTCGGTGTGCAGCCCCTCGATCGGCACCTTGAAGGCCAGCATCTCGTCCATCAGCGCGTTGAAGTACTCGCGGTGCTGGTTCATCCGCAGCAGCGAGTAGCCGAACATGCCCGGGGTGATCGGCTCCGGCGCCACCCCCTGCTTGGCGGCCCAGCCCTGCGGCGTCTCGCGGAAATTGAACCACTCGTATTCCATGCCGGTGAAGACCTGGAAGCCGAGCTTCTCGGCGCGCGCCAGCACGCGCTTGAGCGTCTGGCGCGGACAGACCGCGTAGGGGCTGCCGTCCGGGTTGATGAACTCGCCCAGGAAGAAGTCGATGCCGCCGTCCCAGGGCACGTTGCGGTGCGTGCCCAGGTCCAGCCGCGCCAGCGCGTCGGGGAAGCCGTGCTGCCAGCCGGTGACCCGGGTGTTGTCGTAGGGGTTGTCGTTGCAGTCCCAGCCGAACACCACGTCGCAGAAGCCGAAGCCGCCGTCCGCCGCGCCCTCGAACTTGCTGGCCTGCAGGACCTTGCCGCGCAGCACGCCGTCGATGTCGCTGCACGCCACCTTGACCTTGGCCACGCCGCGCTGGCGGATGCCCGTCACGGCGGGGTGGATGGGATGTTCGCTGGCGTCCATGGAAACGCTCCGGGCTGTCGTCGTGCGGACAGCCTACGCCAGATGGGCCGGCCCGTGGGGCCGGCGCTTGCAGGACAAAGCCGCGTTCGCGTGCCGCCTGCTGCGCGCTGACCTCAGCCGGCGCGGTCGTCCCAGGTGCGGTTCTTCGAGGGCACGGGCGTCAGGTCCTCCTGGTGCGCCGCCTCGATGCTGCCGCCTGCCGGGTCGCGGTTCAGCCGGGCCAGCTGCGACTGCAGCATCCTGCGCTGCAGCGGCCGTCCCAGTTCCTTGGTGTAGTAGGCCACCTCGAACTCCTGTCGGGTGGCGGATGGGCGGCCCTTGGGCTCGCCCTTGTCCTTGCGCGAACTGTCCATCCCTCAACGGTAGCGAGCGGGCACTCACGCCCTGTAGGACCCCGCCGATGGGACGCTACGGACAGGAAGCCGGTGCCATGCAGGGCGTTCGGCAACGCTATCGCATTGATAGCTGCGCACGCGCGGCATGGCGCGAGCGGGGCTCATCAGGAACTCAGGTACCGATGAGCCCGCCGTCCAGGCGGCGGATCACCACCGTGGCCGACCGCGGCCGGCCGCCGGGACGGTGGTCCGGCCAGGTGGAGCGCCCCGTGCCGCCGCGCTCGGACGGGTTTTCGCCGGGATGCTGGATATTGACGAACATCGTGCGGCCGTCCGGCGCCATGGTGGCGCCGGTGACCTCGCAGCCGGGCGGACCCACCAGGAAGCGGCGGACCTCGCCGGTGCGCGGGTCGGCCGCCAGCATGGCGTTGTGGCCCAGCCGGGCGAATTCGCCGCGCCCCATGACGGCGGCGGACATGTCGGTCTGGATCCACAGCACGCCGCGCGCGTCGGCCCACAGCCCGTCCGGGCAGGCGAAGGCGTCGCCGCGCACGTTGCCGCGGGCCTCGGCCCGCGGGTTGGCCGGGTCGCCCGCCAGCACGAAATGGTTCCACCGGAAGCGCAGCCCGTCGAAGTCGCCTGCCTCCTGCCAGCGCAGGATGTGCCCCATGGCATTGCCGGCGCGCGGGTTGGCGGCGTCCGCCGGCGGCTGCCCCACGCTGCCGCGCGCGCTGTTGTTGGTCAGCGTGCAGTACACCCAGCCGTCCGCCGCGACCGCGATCCATTCGGGCCGGTCCATGCGCGTGGCGCCCAGCCGGTCGCTGGCCTGGCGGGTCTTGACCAGCACCTCGCCTTGGTCGGCGAAGCCGTTGGCGGCGGTGAGCGGCCCCTGGCCATGCACCAGCGGCAGCCAGCGCCCGCTGCCGTCAGCGCCGAAGCGGGCGGCGTACAGCGTGCCGTGGTCCAGCAGGCCGGCGTTCCCGCGCCGGCCGCCGGGGCGGATGCGATCCCGCGAGACGAACTTGTAGAGGTACTCGAAGCGCGCGTCCTCGCCCGAGTAGACGACGGCGCGGCCGTCGCGCGTGACCGCCACCGTCGCGCCCTCGTGCGCGGCGCGGCCCAGGGCGGTGCGCTTGACCGGCGTGGAGGCGGGGTCGAACGGGTCGATCTCGACCACCCAGCCGAAGCGGTTCGGCTCGTTCGGGTGCCGGCGCGCGTCGAAGCGCTCGTCGTGCTCGTGCCAGCGGAACCAGCCGCCGGTGGGGCCGATGCCCCAGCGCGCCTCGTGCCCGCCGGGCCGGTCGGGCCCGCGGAAGTAGAAGGCGAAGTTCTCCTCGCAAGTCAGGTAGGTGCCCCAGGGCGTGCGGCCGCTGCCGCAGTTGTTCAGCGTGCCCAGCGGGCGCAGGCCGGCCGGGTCGGCCGCGGTGCGCAGCAGGGCATGGCCGGCGGCCGGCCCGCCGAAGGCCATGGGCGTGCGCGCCGTGATGCGCCGAGCCCAGCGCGAGGGCCGCACCACCTGCCAGCCGCCGTCCGGCTGCTGGCGGACCTCGATCACCGAGACGCCATGCGCGGCCTGCGACTTGCGGACCTTCTCGGCGTTCCAGGTGCGAAAGCCGTCCGGGTGCAGCAGGCCGTCGTCGGTGTACTCGTGGTTCATCGCGAGCAGGCCGCCTCGGCCGCCTTCCAGGGCAAAGAAGTGCATGCCGTCGTGGTGCATGCCCAGCTGGGCCTCCTGTTCGGCCGCGGTGTTGGAAGCGTCCGGCCGGAACGGCGGAAGCCGGCCGGGCAGGCCGACCGGCTCGCCCCAGGCGGCCAGGGCCTGGGCAACATAACCCTGCGGCACGGTGACCCGGTCTTCGGTGCTCACCGCCACGCTTCGAAAGCCCAGCAAGGGGCCGGTGCCGGCCGGCGCCGGGCCGGCGGCCGGCTGCGGCGCGGCGCCGGCAGCCAGCGGCGCCAGCAGGCCGCCCAGGCCGCCCCGCAGCACCGTGCGCCGGGAAGGCAAAGAGACCTCGTGGATGCTGGGGTTGGAGGACCGGTTGCTGTCCTCCATCGAGTCGTGATCCTTGGCCATGGCCGCCGATTGTGGGCGCGAACCGCCCGGCGGCCCAGCCGCCTGGCCGCGCGCTACACCGGCTGGAAGTCGGCGATCACGAAACGATCGCGCGGCAGCGCCGGCAGCCGGCGCATGTCGATGGCCAGGTTCTGCGGCGGCAGGCGGTAGCGCGAGCGCTGCACCAGCAGGCGCAGGGCCAGTTTCATCAGCGCCAGGGTCACCCCTTCGCCCGGGCAGCGGTGCTGGTCGTCGGCGCGGCCGCCGCCCTGCGGCACCAGCTCGAACAGGCCGGGGATGCGGCCCATGAAGCGCTCGGGCCGGAACTCGCCCGGGTGCGGCCACAGCCGGCCGTCGTGGTTGGTGCCGTACAGGTCCAGCAGCACGCGCCGGCCCTGCGGGAAGTGGTAGCCCTCCCAGACGAAGTCGCGCCGCACGCGCGCGGCGATGGCGGGGAAGAACGGGTAGAAGCGCCGCACCTCCTGCACGAAGGCGTCGGCGCCCAGGTCGCCACCGGCGGCCAGGGTGGGCGCCCAGCCGGGATGGTGGTGCAGCGCGTGCGCGGCGAACACCACGAACACCGACACCGCCACGGTGGGCCGCAGCACGTTGAGCAGCTCGACGGCGGCGATGCGCGCGGGCAGCGGCTCGCCGCGCTCGTCGGTCAGCTCGGCCGCCGCCTGCAGCAGGGTGCGCCCGGCCACGCGCCGGCGCCCGTCGCGGATCTCCTGGACCAGGCCGGCCAGCCAGGTTTCGGCCTGCCTGCGCGCCCGCCGCGCGCGCAGGTGCGCGCCCAGGCCCGACGCGGCGCTGTCGAACAGCGCGGCGAGCTGGCCGGTGCGCAGCTGCACCTCGTGCTCGGGCAGGGGCACGCCGGCCCAGGCGCAGACCGAGCGCGTCAGCCATTCCTGCGCCGAGGTGTAGAGCACCAGCTGGGGCTGACTGCGCCAGTGCGAGGCCATGGTCAGCCAGGTGACCTCGGCCTGGCGCACCAGCGCGGCCACGCGCGCGGGCGCCGTGGCCTCCAGGAAGAAGGCCTTGCGCCGCAGGTGGGCCGACCCGTCCAGCGTCTGCACCGCGCCCTTGCCGAAAAGGGTGGCGCGCAGCGGCTCGGGCGCGGCGCCGGCGCGCACGAAGCGCTCCTTGTCGTAGAACAGCTGGGCCGCCGGCGCGCCGGTCAGGAACAGGGTGGGCGCCAGCAGCAGCCGGCCCTGCGCCACGTCGGTGTGGCGGGCGGCGCATTCCCGGCCGATGAAGCGGTAGGGATCGGCCGCGAACGCCAGCGTGTGGTCCGGGCCGGCCAGCACCGGGATGGGACGGGCGGGTTTGGGCGCCGTGAAGAAACGGTTCATCGCAAGCCTTCGCGTGCAGCCATCACACGCGGCGTGCCAGCCGGTTGCCCAGCAGCAGGCCCCCGGCCACCACGCCGGCGACCAGCGCCATGGAGCTGGCCGGCATGGCGCGCGCCATGTCGGCAGCCAGCCGGCCGCTGCGCGGCGCCAGCAGCGCCAGGCGCCGCTGGGTCATCTTGCGGCCCAGCTCCCCCAGACGGTCCTGCAGCAGGCGCTCGGCCTCGGGCAGGATGGTGGTCTCCTCGTCGGCCACGTGGTGCATCACATCGCGCATCAGCTCCATCAGCGTGTCGTCGTAGCGCGCGTCGGTGGGCTGCATGGCGCGCAGCTGGGCGATCAGGCGCTTCATCTCGTTGTGTTCGGGCACGGCCTTGCGCAGCGCCTCGTTGTCGGTGACGGCGCGCAGCGCGGGGTAGAAGATCTCCTCCTCCAGCTGGGCGTGGATCTCCAGCGCCAGGCAGATGGTGCCCGCCAGGCCCTGCTTGACGCGCGGCGCGCTGGTGGTCTTGTACTGGTGGAAGGTGGCCAGCACATGGGTGTGGTCCATGCGGATCATGTTGGTGGCATACGGCGACAGCCGGTCGAGGACGGTGGTCATGGCGTCTCCTTGGGGATTGCAGCGGGGGATGCCACGTTCTAGCCGCGGCGCGGGCCCGGCCGTGTAGGCAAGGGGCTCGTTCACCTCCCGTTTTTGGCGAACACCCCGCTAAGATCACGCTCTGCTCAACCGTGGAGGAGCGGCCCTCCGGCCGGCGCCCGTGACCGTCACCGAAATCTTCCTGATCGCCATGGCGATCATCTTCACCCTGCCCTACCTGATCTGGCGGCTGGGACGCACCGAGTACTTCGCGCCGCTGGTGGTGGTGCAGATCCTGGCCGGGCTGCTGCTGGGGCCGGGCATCCTGGGCAAGCTCTACCCCGACTACTACCAGTTCGTCTTCAGCGCGCCGGTGGTGCAATCCCTCAACGGCGTGGCCTGGTGGGGCGTGACGCTGTTCATCTTCATCGCCGGCGTCGAGCTGGACCTGCGCAAGGCCTGGCAGCACCGGCGCGAGAGCGGCATCACGGCGGCGCTGTGCCTGGGCACGCCGCTGGTGCTGGGCTGCGGCGCGGCGCTGGTGCTCCTGGGCATGGGCGGCTGGATGGGCGCGGCGGCCCGGCCCTGGCAGTTCGTGGCCGGCGTGGGCATGGGATGCGCGGTGACGGCGCTGCCCATCCTGATCCTGCTGATGGAGAAGATGGGCATCCTGCGCTTGGCCCTAGGCCAGCGCATCCTGCGCTATGCCAGCCTGGACGACATCGCCATCTGGGGCGTGCTGGCCCTCATCCTGATGGACTGGCAACGAATGGGCAAGCAGGCCGCGTTCATCGCCGCCTTCGCCGCGCTGGCCTGGGGGCTGCGCGTGCTGATGCGGCGCCTGCCGGCCGCGGACCGCTGGTTCGTGGCCCTGATCTGGCTGATCCTGTGCTCGCTGGGCGCCGACTGGGCCGGCCTGCACTACATGGTGGGCGCCTTCCTGGCCGGCGCGGTGATGGACAGCGAGTGGTTCGAGCAGGCGCAGATGGACCTGCTGCGGCATCACGTGCTGCTGGTGCTGATGCCGGTGTTCTTCCTGTCCACCGGCCTGCGCACCGAATGGGACGTGGGCGGCACGGCCGTGTTCTTCGCTGCCGGCCTGCTGCTGGCGGCCTCGGTGGCGGGCAAGCTGCTGGCCGCGCAGCTGGCCGGCCGCGTGCTGGGCTGGGCGCCGGGCGAGGCCTCCATCATCGGCTGGCTGCTGCAGACCAAGGGGCTGATCGAGATCATCTTCGCCAACATCCTGCTGGACAAGAGGATCATCACCGGCGACACCTTCACCGCGCTGCTGCTGATGGCGGTGGCCAGCACCATGCTCACGGTGCCGATGGTGGCGCCCAGGCTGGCGAGCACCCGGGAGCTGGTGGCCCGCGCCAGCTGAGCGAGGCGCCGCGCAGGGCGCCCAGACCACCCGCAGGCCCACGCTACATTGGCGACACACGCCGCCAGACAGGGCCGGTGGCGCAGCTGGATCGTCAACCAGGGAGGCAAGGCCATGAGGAATCTGCAAGGGAGGGTCGCCGCGGTCACGGGAGCCGGCAGCGGCCTGGGCCGCGCGCTGGCCCACGAGCTGGCGCGCCGGGGTGCGCACCTGGCGCTCGGCGACGTCGACGATGCGGGGCTGCGCGAGACGGCCGCACAGCTGCGCGACTGCGGGGTGCGTGTCACTGCCGCCGCGGTGGACGTGGCGCAGCGCAAGGCGGTGTTCGCCTGGGCCGACGCCTGCGTGCGCGAGCATGGCCGCGTCAACCTGGTCTTCAACAACGCGGGCGTCGCCCTGTCCGCGCCCGCCGACGCGGTGCACCCGGTGGACTTCGAATGGATCATGGGCATCAACTTCTGGGGCGTGGTGCACGGCACGCAGGCCTTCCTGCCGCACCTGCGCGCCAGCGGCGAAGGCCACGTGGTGAACATCTCCAGCCTGTTCGGCCTGATGGCCATGCCGACCCAGGCGGCCTACAACGCCAGCAAGTTCGCGGTGCGCGGCTACACCGAGGCGCTGCGCATGGAGCTGGACATGGAAGGCGGCCGCGTCAGCGCCAGCTGCGTGCACCCGGGCGGGGTGGCCACCAACATCGCGCGGGCCCAGCGCATCGACGAGGAGCTGGTCCGCCGCACCGGCGTCGCCGCGCAGGCCCAGCGCGAGCGCGGCGACGCGCTGATCAGGGTCACGCCGCCCGACGCGGCCGCGCGGCAGATCCTGGATGGCGTGCAGCGCAACGCCCGCCGCATCCTGGTCGGGCCGGACGCGCGCCGGCTGGACCGGCTGGTGCGCCTGCTGGGGTCGGCCTACCAGCCGCTGGTGGTGCGGCAGGCGCGCAAGCTGCTGCGGGGGCGCCATGCCGGCTGAACCGGTTTTCTTCGACGTGGTCGTGGTGGGCGCGGGCCTGTCGGGCATCGCCGCCGGCTACCACCTGCAGGCGCGCTGCCCGGGCCTGCGCTACGCCATCCTGGAGGCGCGCGAGGCGATCGGCGGCACCTGGGACCTGTTCCGCTATCCGGGCGTGCGCTCGGATTCGGACATGTACACCCTGGGCTACAGCTTCCGGCCCTGGCCCAGCGACGCCTCGTTCGCCTGCGGCCCCGACATCCGCGAGTACGTGGCCGGCACGGCGCGCGAGCACGGCATCGACCGGCACATCCGCTTCGGCCAGCGCGTCACCGCGGCCAGCTGGGACTCGGCGCAGGCGCGCTGGACGGTGAGCACCACCTCCCCGTCCGGCCAGGAGGCGCGCTTCGAATGCCGCTTCCTGTTCTTCTGCAGCGGCTACTACGACTACGAGCGCGGCCACGAGCCGCAGTGGGCGGGCACGGCGGACTTCCGCGGCCGCATCGTGCACCCCCAGCACTGGCCGCAGGCGCTGGACGTCAGCGGCCGCCGGGTGGTCGTCGTCGGCAGCGGCGCCACCGCCGTGACCCTGGTGCCCGAGCTGGCGACCGCCGCCGGGCACGTCACCATGCTGCAGCGCTCGCCCAGCTACATCGCGGCGCTGCCGGCGCGCGACCGCATCGGCGCGGCCTGGCGGCGCTGGCTGCCGGCCGGCGCGGCGCACCGGCTGATCCGCTGGAAGAACATCGCCCTGTCCATGGCCCTGTTCCAGTTCGCGCGGCGCAGGCCCGAGGCGACGGCCCGCTGGCTGCTGCGGTCCGCCGCCAGCCTGCTCGGCCCGGGCTTCGACGTGGAACGCCACCTCAAGCCGGCGTACAAGCCCTGGGACCAGCGGCTGTGCATCGCGCCCGACGGCGACCTGTTCCGGGCGGTGCGCAGCGGCAAGGCGTCCATCGTGACCGACCGCATCGAGCGCTTCACCGAACGCGGCATCCTGCTGGCCTCGGGCCAGGCGCTGGAAGCCGACATCGTGGTGGCGGCCACCGGGCTGAAGCTGAAGCTGCTGGGCGGCGCCAGGCTGACCGTGGACGGGCGGCCGGTGGACCTGGCGCAGACCGTGTCGTACCGGGGCCTGATGTACGGCGGCATCCCCAACCTGGCCACGGCGATGGGCTACACCAATGCCTCGTGGACGCTCAAGTGCGAGCTGATCGCGCGCTACGTGTGCCGCCTGCTGAACCACATGCAGGCACGGGGCTGGGACATCTGCGTGCCTTCGGCGGACGGGCCGGCCGCGATGGCCACGCGTCCCGCCATCGACCTGAGCTCGGGCTATGTGCAGCGCGCCGCGGACCTGCTGCCGCGGCAGGGCGAGCGCCGGCCCTGGCGCATCCACCAGAACTACCTGCAGGACCTGCTGTCGCTGAGGTTCAGCCCGCTGCGCGACGGCGCCATGCGCTTCGCCCGGCGCACCGGCGGCACCTAAGCGGCGGGCAGCATCGCCCGCACCGCGTCCGGTTCCAGGCCGTACATCTCGGCGAAGGACTCGACGTCCTGGCCGCTGGCGCGGAAGGCGCGCAGCAGCGCCTCGCGCCGCGCCGCCTGCTCGGCCACCAGGGCGAACGCCTCGTCCAGCAGCGCGAGCGCGGTGTCGTCGCCGGTGCGCACGCGTTCCAGGTAGTCCTCGCGCGACAGCCCGCTGGCCTGGATCGCCTGCGCCAGCCGGTGCACGGCCCAGGTGCGCGCCTTCTGCGCGTCGCGTGCCTGCCGGCGGCGGAACACCTCCAGGATGGCGTGCTGCACGTGCTCGGGCGCCACATCGTCCACCGGGTTGCCGTCCAGGTCGTGGCGGCGGTCGCCCTCGGCCACGGCCTCCAGGTAGCGGGTGGAGCGCACGTGCTGGCCCAGCGCCTGCTTGAGCTCTTCCTTCTGGAACTGTCCGGGGTGCCTCGCCATCAGGTCCTCGAACACGCCCAGCTTGAGCGGGCGGAAACGGGCACCGAACAGCCGCGGGTGCAGCTGCCACAGGCGCTGCAGCAGCGGGTGCACCTCGCGCGGGGGCCGGGGCTTTTTCTTGTCCTGCTTCTGCGGGACGGAGGACGCGGTATCACTCATGAGCCCGCCACTGTAGCCCGGCACGGGCGACAATCGCCGCCATGAAGATCGAAAAAGACACGGTGGTGACCCTGCGCTGCCGCATCGCCGACGACCAGGGCCGCCTGGTGCAGGACGGCAAGCAGCCCATGGTCTACCTGCACGGCGGCTACGACAACACCTTCCCCAAGATCGAAGCGGCACTGGAAGGCCGGGCCAGCGGCGACGAGCTGACCCTGGTGCTGGCGCCGGCCGACGCCTTCGGCGAGCGCGACGAGGCGCTGCTGCGCACCATCCCCAAGCGCGAGTTCCCGCCCGGCGTCAAGGTGGGCGGCCAGCTGGAGCTGCCCGGCCCCCAAGGCGCGCCGCAGGCCTTTACCGTGAGCAAGATCAAGGGCGACGCCGTGCACCTGGACGGCAACCACCCGCTGGCGGGCCGCACGCTCAAGCTCGCCATCAAGGTCATCGGCGTACGCGCCGCCAGCGCCGAGGAGATCGCGCACCGCCACGTGCACGGCGAGCACGGGCACCACCACTGAGGCTGGCAATGAGCCCGCTCCCGCAGTTGAACCGGCGTGCCACGCTGCAATGCTTGGGCCTGGCGCTGGCCGGTCTGCCGCTGGCCGTGATCGCGCAGGAAGCGCCGCAGCGCTACCGCCGCGTTGCGCCTAGCCCCGACGGCATCGGCAAGGTCTACATGGGCCGCGAGATCTCGGGCGTGATGGGCTGGCAGGGCGCCGCCTGGCTGGAACGCGGCGAGCGCGAGCGCGAGGAGCGCACCGACCTGCTGCTGCGCGAGCTGGCGCTGCGGCCGGGTCAGCAGGTGGCCGACGTGGGCGCGGGCTCGGGCTACCTCACCCGCCGCATGGCGCCGCAGGTGGCGCCCGGCGGCACCGTGTGGGCGACCGACGTGCAGCCCGAGATGGTGCGGCTGCTGCGCCAGGATGCGGCGCGCGCCGGCCTGGGGAACGTGCGCCCGGTGCTGGGCACGCCGACCGACGTGAACCTGCCGCCCGCGACGCTGGACCTGGCCGTGCTGGTGGACGTCTACCACGAGCTGGAGTTTCCGTTCGAGGCGATGGACAGCCTGGTGCGCGCCCTCAAGCCCGGCGGCCGCGTGGTGCTGGTGGAGTACCGCGCCGAGGACCCGAAGGTGCCCATCAAGCCCTTGCACAAGATGAGCCAGGACCAGGTGCGGCGCGAGATGGCGCCGCACGCGCTGGCGTGGGAACGCACGGCGGACGTGCTGCCCTGGCAGCACCTGATGGTTTTCAGGAAGACGGCCCGGCCGTCCTAACCGGCGCCGGCCTCAGACCACCATGGGCCGGGCCGCGCCGTCCATGGACACCTGGGCGCCGGTGACGTAGCTGGCGCAAGGCGAGGCCAGGAACAGCACCACGTTGGCGACCTCCTCGGGCTGGGCCAGTCGGCCCAGCGGCACGTCCTGCGAGGCGCGCCGCAGCGCCTCCTCCACCGGGATCCGGCCCATGCGCGCGGCCACTTCCAGGCCCGACTTCAGGCGGTCGGTGACGGTGGCGCCCGGGTTGACCGCATTGACCCGCACGCCGCGCGGCCCGTAGGCGGCGGCCAGCCCAGCGCTGACCAGCATCAGCGCGGCATTGGCGGCGCCGCCGGGCAGGTGGTGGGCGCTGGGCGTCTTGCCGCCGGCGCCGATCACGTTGACGATGGCGCCCGCGCCGCGGGCGCCCATGCGCTTGGCCACGGGGTCGGTCATGTGGATGTAGGTGAAGAACTTGGCGTCCATGGCGTCGTGCCAGGCCTGCGCATCGAGTTCGTCCGGCACCGTGCGCTGCGCCGCGCCGGCGGAGTTCACCAGCACGTCGACCGCGCCGTGGGCGGCTTCGGCCTGCTCCAGCGCCTGCAGCGCCTGCTCGGGCCGGCGCAGGTCGGCCGCCACCAGGGCCACACGCCCGGCCGATGCGGGCTGCTGCGCCTTCAGCAGGGACAGGGCCGCGTCCAGGTGGGCGCTGTTGCGCGAGACCAGGCTCACCGTGGCGCCTTCGCGCAGGAAGCCCTGGGCGCAGGCCAGCCCGATGCCCTTGCTGCCGCCGGTGATCAGCACATGCTTGCCGCCGAGCTGGAGGTCCATGGATGCAATCTCCGCCGCGGGATTCAGTCGATCTTGATGCCGGCCGCCTTGACGACCTCGGCATAGCGCGCCAGGTCGCGCCGCATCTCATCGCGGAACTGCTCGGCGCTGCCCGGCGCCGCCTCGATTCCCAGCACGCGCAGCTTGTCGCGGGCCTCCGGGTCGTTCAGCACCGCGTTGAGCGCGGTGTTCAGGCGGGCGGCGATGGCCGGCGGCAGGCCGGCGGGCGCCAGCAGGCCGACCCAGGAGTTGACGACGAAATCCGGCACGCCCGCCTCGATGAAGGTGGGCACGTCCGGCAGCGCCGGCGTGCGCTGCGCGCTGGAGACGGCCAGCGCGCGCAGCTTGCCGTTCTTGACGAAGCCGTGCGCGCCGGCGACGGCGGTATAGACCAGCGGGATGGTGCCGCCCACCACGTCGGTCAGGGCCTGGCCGCCGCCCTTGTAGAGGACGTGGGTCAGGTTGGCGCCGGTGCGCATCTTCAGCAGCTCGCCCGCGATGTGCGGCGTGCCGCCGGTGCCCGAGGTGCCGAACGACAGCCCGCCGGGGCGGCTCTTGGACACCGAGACGACGTCGGCCACCGTCTTCAGCGGCGCCTCGGGATGCGCCACCAGGATCAGCGTGGCGTCGCCGATCTTGCCGATGGGCGTGAAGTCCTTGAGCGTGTCGAACGGCAGCTTGCTGAACACGTGCGGGTTGATCACCATGGTGCCGTCGAAGCCCAGCACCAGCGTGTAGCCGTCCGGCGCCGCATCCTTGACCAGGGCGCTGCCGATGTTGCCGGAGGCGCCCGGCTTGTTGTCCACGATCACCTGCTGGCCGAGCCGGCGCCCCAGGTACTCCGCGACCAGGCGGCCGCTGGTGTCGGTGACGCCGCCGGGCGTGAACGGCACCACCAGGCGGATCGGCCGGGTCGGCCAGGCGTCCTGCGCCAGGGCGGGCAGGGCGCCGGCGCCCAGCGCCAGCGCGCCGGCGGCCACGGCCATCCAGCGGCGCCGGCGCAGGCCCGTCGGGGCGAAAAGGTGCTGGGGGGTCATGTCTGTCTCCTTTGTCGGTGTTGGATCGGAAGGATAGGCGCGGCCGCGCGGCTCAGGGGATCTCGGCGTGGCGCCGGTCGAAGGCCCAGACCTCCTCGAAGCCCATCAGCTTGGTCAGGTCGCTGAAGGGCATCAGCGGCATCGCCAGGCCGGCCGAGGAGCCCTGCTCCTTGAGCTGGGCGTACACCCCGCGCATGGCCTCGGTGGCGGCCAGCAGCGCCGTCACGGGGAAGATGGCGATCTTGTAGCGCAGCGCCTCCAGCTGGGCGCGGTCCAGCACCGGCGTGCGGCCGCCTTCCACCATGTTGGCCACCAGCGGCAGGTCGGTGCTGCGGCCGATGCGCTCCATCTCCTGCACCGATTCGGGCGACTCGACGAACAGGACGTCCGCGCCGGCCCGGGCATAGGCCTCGGCGCGCCGCAGGGCCTCGTCCAGGCCCAGCGTGGTGCGCGCGTCGGTGCGAGCGATGACGAGGAAGTCGCGGCTGGCGCGCGCCTCGCAGGCGACCTTGATCTTGCGCACCATGTCGGCCATCGGGATCACCCGGCGGCCCGGCGTGTGGCCGCATTTCTTGGGGAATTCCTGGTCCTCCAGCTGGATGGCCGCCGCGCCCGCCGCCTCGTAGCCGCGCACCGTGTGGCTCACGTTCAGCAGGCCGCCGTAGCCGGTGTCGCCGTCGGCGATCAGCGGGGCGCGCGCCATGGAGGCCATGGCTTTGACGCGATGGACCATGTCGGTGTAGGTGGCGATGCCGGCATCCGGCAGGCCCAGGTAGCTGGCCACGGTGCCGAAACCGGTCATGTACAGGGCCTCGAAGCCGAAGGTGTCCGCCAGCCGCAGGGACACCATCTCGTGCACACCGGGCGCCACGACCAGCCCCGGCTGCCTGAGCCGTTGCGCCAGCGTGGAGGAAGAGGGGGAGTGAACGGGTGGGGCCATGGGATCGTGCCTGCGGTACAGCTGTCTCGAAGCCACCTGCTTTGCACGAGGCGTGCCTGCGCACCAGGCCCTTGAATTTGCTGGGGAAACGGACGGTGGCGACCGCCCGCATGCGACATGTTGCGACACGACCCTGTTTCATTGCAACATAGCGCCTTCCCCCCATGGACACCTTGCACCACCCTCCTGCCCGTCGGCCCCGGCTGTGCTTCCTCAGCTACCGGCAGATCCGCGCCTTCGCCATGCCCATCGTGGCGGAGTACGCCGGCCGCGCCGACATCGAGGTGGTGGACGGCAGCTTCGACGCGGCGCTGGGGCTGGCCCAGGAGCGCATCGACAAGGGCCTGGTGGACGTGTTCGTCAGCGCCGGCTCCAACGCCAGCCTGCTGCGCGCGGGGCTGAACGTGCCGGTGGCCACCATCAAGCTCGGCGGCTTCGACCTGCTGCAGGCGCTGATCCGGGCGCGCGAGGTCTCGCCCCGCGTGGGCATCGTGACCTACGGCCAGACCATCCCGGAGCTCGACGCCGTCAAGGCGCTGCTGAACGTCGACATCCGCCAGTACGCCTACACCACGCCCGAGGTGGCGCGGCGGTGCGTGGCCGCCCTGCGCGCCGATGGCGTGGCGGTGGTCGTGGGCTCCAGCGTGGTGGTGGAGCTGGCGCAGAACGCCGGCCTGCACGGCCTGCTGGCCTACTCGCTGGCCAGCGTCCGCCAGGGCTTCGAGGATGCGCTCGAGCTGGCCCGCGTGGCCCGCCTGGAAGCCGGCCGCTACGAGCAGCTGAGCAGCGTGGTGCACCACCTGCGCCAAGCCGTGCTCGCGGTCAACACCGAAGCCCGGGTGATCGCCGCCAATCCGGCGATGCAGGCCATCCTGGGCCTGCAGCCGCTGGTGGGCCGGCCGCTCGCGGAACTGCCGCCCGAGCTGGCCCTGCAGCCCACGCTGGCGACCGGGCAGGGCGAACACGACACCGTGCTGCGGCTGGCCGGCCGCGACTGGCTGGCGCGCCGCACGCCCATCCTCGAGCAGGGGCTGGTCGCCGGCGCGGCGCTCACCCTGGACGATCCGCGCCAGATCCACGAGGCGGACAACCTGCTGCGCATCCAGCGGCGGCGCCAGCAGGCTACCACCCGCTACAGCTTCGGCAGCCTGCTGGGCCAGGCGCCCGCCTTCCTGGCGGCGGTGCAGACGGCGCGGCGCTACGCGCGCAGCGGCCAGGGCATCCTCATCACTGGCGAGAGCGGCGTGGGCAAGGAGCTGTTCGCCCAGGCCATCCACGACGCCGGGCCGCAGGCCAAGCGGCCGTTCGTCGCGGTGAACTGCGCCGCCTTCCCCGAGAGCCTGCTGGAGAGCGAGCTGTTCGGCCACGAGGAGGGCGCCTTCACCGGCGCGCGGCGCGGCGGCCGGCGCGGGCTGTTCGAGGCGGCCCACACCGGCACGCTGTTCCTGGACGAGATCGGCGACATGCCGCTGGCGCTGCAGTCGCGCCTGCTGCGGGTGCTGCAGGAGCGGGAGGTCACCCGCCTGGGCGGCACCGCCGCCATCCCGGTGGATGTCTGCGTCATCGCGGCGACCCACCGCGACCTGGCCGCGCTGGTGGCCGAAGGCCGCTTCCGCCAGGACCTGTATTACCGTATCAACACCCTGCCGCTGGCGCTGCCGGCGCTGCGCGAGCGCCGCCAGGACATCCTGCCGCTGGCCGAGGCCCTGCTGCGCCGCGGCCTGGGCCGGCTCGGCTCGACGGTGGAGCCGCGGCAGGTGCTGGCGCCGCTGCGCGGCGCGCTGGAGTCGCACCCCTGGCCGGGCAATATCCGCGAACTGGAGAACGCGATGGAGCGGCTGGCCGTGCACCTGCTGCAATGGTCCTCGGCCGGCGCCATCGATGCCGCGCGGCTGCGTGCCGACTTCGCCGCGCTGCTCGATGGCGTGCCGGTCCCGGCCGCGGGGACGCCACCGGGGCCGCTCTCAGGCACCCGCAGCGCGCGCGCCCGGCAGGCCCTGGCCCGCAGCAGCGGCCGGCACGGCGAGGCCGCCCGCGCGCTGGGCGTGAGCCGCTCCACCCTGTGGCGCTGGCTGCGCGAGGGCGGGGACGCGCCCGCCTAGCACACCCCGGCGGTCCCGCTGCCCACAGTGTTCGTGGAGAAGGTTGTGGACAAACCTGTGGAACCCGGCGCGCAGCGGCTCCTGCACTGGCCTGGCGCCGGGTGATGCTTTCCTGGGCAGTCGCTTGCAGAAGCTTGACGCCTGAGCGGTGGCGTGGCGCGTCGGTGACGGGGCGAGGACGAATTGCTAAATGCGCTCATCGAGGGCGAGCACGACCTTTGCTGCGCGCGCCCTTACAGCGTGGCTTCCGACACACACCTGGACTTCATCCGAGGAACTCATGCGCTTGGAAACGAATTGATACGTGCTACGCTCATGCATAAAAGAGGAGAGGTGGTCATGGCTACCAACCACGTCCGTCTATGGGCGCTCGGCGCGTTTGCCGCGCTTGCAACCGGCTGCGCTCAGTTCAAGGCTGGCCCGTACGGCAGCGACTACCAGGCACTGGACCGGCTCAAGGCGTCCAAACCGGCGACAGTCGCCATCGGTGCCGTCCAGCCCACCGACCCGCAGCACAAGGTCAACAACCTGTCGCTGCGCGGCGCGGCCCTTGTCTCGCCGAGCGGCACTTTCTCCAAGTACCTGGAGGACGCACTGGCCAGCGATCTCAAGGAAATCTCCGTGCTGGATCCTGCTTCGAAGACCCGGCTGGACGCGACCATCGCCCACAACGAGATCAATGTGGCGGGTTTCACGGTCGGCACCGGCGCCATGGAAGTCGAACTGACCGTGGCGCGCGACGGCCGCCAGCGGCTGCGCAAGAAGTACCAGGCCAACACCACCTTCGAGTCCAGCTTCGCCGGCAATGTCGCCATCCCGGCAGGCCAGGCGGCCTACGGTGGCCTGGTGCGAGAACTGCTGAAGACCGTGTATTCAGACCCGCAGTTCATCGCCGCCATCGGCAAATAAGCAATCAACAGCACAGGAGCGCCCCATGAGAGTCTTGAAAACGGCAGCTGCATTGGTGATGGCCGCCTTGGTGGGTGCCTGCGCGCACCCCATCTCGATGAGCACCCAGAACGTGCCCGAGCGTGTCGAATCCCGCCTGGTGCAGAAGAAGGTGGCTTACGTGATGAGCGATGCTGACCGCGCCAAGCAGGTCACCACGCCCGGCGGCGGCGGTGACAAGGTCAGCTACTTCCCCTACCGCGACTTGGAAAAGTCGATCCGTGACGTCCTGCGGTCGGTCTACCAGGAGGTGGTGGTGCTGAATTCGGCAGCCGACGCAAACGCGGTGAAGGAATCCGGCGCCTCTTTCGTCTTCACGCCGGAGATCAAGACGACCTCGAGTTCACCGTCCCCATTCACCTGGCCGCCTACCGTCTTCACCACGGACCTGTCATGCGTCGTGACGAATGGCAGCGGCGTCGAGGTGACGAAGCTGCGCGCGTCCGGCAACGGCGCAGCTGAGTTCAATGAATTCAAGAGCGACTTCAGCCTCGCTGCACGGCGCGCGACCGATGACCTGGCCAAGAAGCTGGCACAGGAAATCCGCAGCAACGGGCAGCTGCGATAAGAACGCCGAGTCACGGCAAAGAAAAAGCGCGCCGCGGCGCGCTTTTTCTTTGGTCAGGCCCGGCTTACCTGGCGGCCACCACGCGCGCCATCTCCAGCACCTTGTTGGAGTAGCCCCACTCGTTGTCGTACCAGCTCACCAGCTTGACGAAGGTGCCGTCCAGCGCGATGCCGGCCTCGGCGTCGAAGATCGAGGTGCGCGGGTCGCCGCGGAAATCGGTGGCCACCACCTTGTCCTCGGTGTAGCCCAGCACGCCCTTGAGCGCGCCTTCGCTCTGGGCCTTGAACTCGGCGCAGATCTCCTTGTAGCTGGCTTCCTTGTTCAGCTCTACCGTCAGGTCGACCACCGACACGTCGGAGGTCGGCACGCGGAAGGCCATGCCGGTGAGCTTCTTGTTCAGCTCGGGGATGACCACGCCCACCGCCTTGGCCGCGCCGGTGCTGGAGGGGATGATGTTCTCCAGGATGCCGCGGCCGCCGCGCCAGTCCTTGTTGCTGGGGCCGTCGACGGTCTTCTGGGTGGCGGTGGCCGCGTGCACCGTGGTCATCAGGCCGCGCTTGATGCCCCACTTGTCGTTGAGCACCTTGGCCAGCGGCGCCAGGCAGTTGGTGGTGCACGAGGCGTTGGAGATGATGGCCTCGCCCTTGTAGGTCTTGTGGTTGACGCCGAAGACGAACATGGGCGTGTCGTCCTTGCTGGGCGCCGAGATGATGACCTTCTTGGCGCCGGCGGCCAGGTGCTTGGCGGCCGAGTCCTTGTCCAGGAACAGGCCGGTGGACTCGACCACCACCTCGGCGCCGATCTCGCCCCACTTCAGGTTGGCGGGGTCGCGCTCCTGCGTCAGGCGGATCTTCTTGCCGTTGACGAGCAGGGTGTTGCCGTCCACCGCGATCTCGCCCTTGAACCGCCCGTGCACGCTGTCGTACTGCAGCATGTAGGCCAGGTAGTTCGGCTCCAGCAGGTCGTTGATGCCCACCACCTCGATGTCGCCGAAGTTCTGGACGGCGGACCTGAGGACGTTGCGGCCGATGCGGCCAAAGCCATTGATGCCGATCTTGAGGGTCATGCGTTTGCTCCCGATGCGAAGTTGATGAAACCAGTCAATGCCCGAGCACCGCGCGGACGGTGTCCGCGACGTTCTCCGGCGTGAACCCGAAATGCTTGAACAGCACGCTGGCCGGCGCCGACTCGCCGTAGCTGTCGATGCCCACCACCGCGGCGCAGCCGTACTTCCACCAGAAGTCGGTCACGCCCATCTCCACCGCCACACGCGGCACGCCGCGCGGCAGCACCTCGTTCTTGTAGGCGGCGTCCTGGCGGTCGAAGGTGGTGGTGCTGGGCATGGAGACCACGCGCACCGCCACGCCCTGGGCCGCCAGCTGCTCCTGCGCCTTGAGCGCGAGCTGCACCTCGGAGCCGGTGGCGATGATCACGGCCTGCGGCTTGCGCGCCAGGCCGACCTCGGCCGCCTCGGCCAGCACGTAGGCGCCGCGGCTGATGTCCTCCAGACCGGCCTTGGGTGCATACGGCAGGTTCTGGCGCGACAGCAGCAGCGCCGTGGGACGGTTGGCGTTCTGCAGCGCCACGGCCCAGGCCACGGCGGTCTCGGCCGTGTCGCAGGGCCGCCAGACGTCCAGCTGCGGGATCAGCCGCAGGCTGGACGCATGCTCGATGGACTGGTGCGTGGGCCCGTCCTCGCCCAGGCCGATGGAGTCGTGGGTGAACACGTGGATCACGCGCTGCTTCATCAGCGCCGCCATGCGGATGGCGTTGCGGCTGTAGTCGCTGAAGGTGAGGAAGGTGCCGCCATAGGGGATGTAGCCGCCGTGCAGCGCCACGCCGTTCATGATCGCCGCCATGCCGAACTCGCGCACGCCGTAGTTGATGTGTCGACCAATCTTGCCGTCTTCGGTCAGGACCACCTCGCCGGCCAGGTCGAAGCGCAGCGGCGGCGTCGACCTGGTGTTGGTGAGGTTGGAGCCGGTCAGGTCGGCGCTGCCGCCCAGCAGCTCGGGCAGCTGCGCGGTGAAGGCCTCCAGCGCGATCTGGGAGGCCTTGCGCGAGGCCACGGTCTCGGCCTTGGCATGGGCCGCCACGGCGGCGTCCACCGCCACCTGGGCGAAGTTCCGGGGCAGCTCGCCCCTCATGCGCCGCTCGAATTCGGCGGCCAGCCCGGGTTGCGCCTGGCGGTAGGTGGCGAAGCGGTCCTCCCACCGGGCCTGCAGCTCGCGGCCGCGCGCCCTGGCGTCCCAGTCGGCATACACCTCGGGCGGCACGGTGAAGGGCTCGTGCGGCCAGCCCAGCGCCTCGCGCGTGAGCTTGACCTCCTCCAGCCCCAGCGCCTCGCCGTGCGCCTTGGCGCTGCCGGCGCGGTTGGGGCTGCCCTTGCCGATTTCGGTCTTGGCCACGATCAGCGTGGGCTTGTCGGCGCAGCGCCGGGCGTCGGCGATGGCGCGGTCCACCGCGTCGATGTCGTGGCCGTCCACCGGACCGATCACGTTCCAGCCGTAGGCCTTGAAGCGCGCAGGCGTGTCGTCGATGAACCAGGGCGTGACCTGGCCGTCGATGGAGATGCCGTTGTCGTCGTAGATCGCGATCAGCTTGTTCAGCTTCCAGGCGCCGGCCAGCGCGCAGGCCTCGTGGCTGATGCCTTCCATCAGGCAGCCGTCGCCCATGAACACGTAGGTGAAGTGGTCCACCAGGTCCAGGCCGTCGCGGTTGAACTCGGCCGCCAGCAGCTTCTCGGCCAGCGCCATGCCTACCGCGTTGGTGACGCCCTGGCCCAGCGGGCCGGTGGTGGTCTCCACCCCGGGCGTGATGCCGACCTCGGGATGGCCGGCCGTCCTGCTGTGCAGCTGGCGGAAGTTTTTCAGCTCCTCCAGCGGCAGGTCGTAGCCCGTGAGGTGCAGCAGCGAGTAGACCAGCATGGACCCGTGCCCGTTGGACAGCACGAAGCGGTCGCGGTCGAACCACTTGGGGTCCGTGGGGTTGTGCCTCAGGTGCCGGCTCCACAGCGCCACGGCGATGTCGGCCATGCCCATGGGCGCCCCGGGGTGTCCGGAGTTGGCTTGTTGCACGGCATCCATGGACAACGCGCGGATCGCGTCGGCCATCTGTTGGGGGTTCGCCATCGAGGGCTGCTCCGGGAAAGAAAGAGAGGGGACCTAAAAAGGCGAGGGAAACCCCGGATTTTAGCGACCGTGCCCGCCGCGGCCGCGCCGGCTGGCCCCATCGGGCCATGGAAGGGTGTGGTGATGGTCTACAGTGCACCGCATGCAAGGGCTCCACCTGACCGCCGACCTCTACCGCTGCCGCTGCGACGCGGCCTGGCTGACCGACCCGCAACGTCTGGCCCCGTGGTGCGTCGAGGCCACCCGGGCCGCCGGGCTCCACCCCGTCGATCAACTCTTCCATGTCCTGCCGGCCGACGGTCCCGGCGCCGGCGGCGTCACCGCCACCGTGCTGCTGGCCGAATCGCACGTGTGCCTGCACACCTGGCCGCTCGAGCGCGCCGCCACGCTGGACGTCTACGTGTCCGATGCGGCCGCCCACGCCGCCCAGGCACGGGCGCTGATGGATGCGCTGGTGCAGCGCTTCGCCCCGGAATGGACCGAGCAGCGCTCGCTGGACCGGGGGGACGGGGAATGAGCTTCCAGGGACAGGCCATGGTGCTGGCCGCCGGCCGCGGCGAACGCATGCGGCCGCTGACCGACACCTGCCCCAAGCCGCTGCTGGCCGTGCAGGGCAAGCCGCTGATGCAGCACCACCTGGAGGCGCTGGACCGCGCGGGTTGCCGCCGGGTGGTGGTCAACACCGCCTGGCTGGGCGAGCAGATCGAGGACCGTTTTGGCACCGGACAGGAGCACCTGCGGATCGCCTACTCGCACGAAGGCCGCGATTTCGGCGGCGCGCTGGAGACCGCGGGCGGCATCGCGCGCGCGCTGCCCCTGCTTCAGGAGGTATTCTGGGTGGTGGCAGGCGACGTGTACGTGCCCGGCTTCGAGTTCAGCCGCGCGGCCAGCGAGCGCTTCGCCGCCGGCGGCGCGCTGGCCCACCTGTGGCTGGTGCCGAACCCGCCGCACAACCCCGCAGGCGACTTCGGCCTGGCGCCCGACGGCCGCGCGCTGAACGTGGCGGCCACGCGCTATACCTACTCCACCATCGGCCTGTACCGCAAGGCCCTGTTCGACGGCCTGCCGGCCGGCAACCCGCAAGGCCTGAAGGCCCCGCTGGCGCCGCTGCTGCGCGCCGCGATGGACAATGGCCAGGTTACCGCCGAGATCCATACCGGGCCGTGGACGGACGTCGGCACGCCGGAACGCCTGGCCCAACTGAACGCACCATGAGCAACACCCTGTACGCCCAGCGCCGCGCCCGCGTCGCCCAGCAGATCGGCCCCAACGGCATCGCGCTGATCCCCACCGCGCCGGAGCGGCCGCGCAACCGCGACACCGACTACATCTACCGGCACGACAGCTACTTCTACTACCTCACCGGCTTCGCCGAGCCGAACGCCTGGCTGGTGGTCGCCGGCGACGGCACCAGCACCCTGTTCTGCGCGCCCAAGGACCTGGAACGCGAGATCTGGGACGGCTTTCGCCTGGGCCCGGAGGCCGCGCCGGCGGCGCTGGAGGTGGATGCCGCGGTGTCGGTGGGCGAGCTGGAGGCGCAGCTGCCGCGCCTGCTGGAGAACCGCGACGCGGTCTGGTACCCGTTCGCCATCCACGAGGGGCTGGAGGCGCGCGTGGGCGGCTGGCTGAACAAGGTGCGCGCGCGCGTGCGCTACGGCGCGCTGTGCCCGCAGCAGCAGCGCGACCTGTGCGCCGTGCTGGACGAGATGCGCCTGGTCAAGGACGTGCACGAGCAGGACATCATGCGCCGCGCCGCGGCCATCAGCGCCCGCGCCCACGTGCGCGCCATGCAGACCAGCGCCCGCATGCTGCGCGAGGGCCGCGACGTGCGCGAGTACCACCTGGACGCCGAGCTGCTGCACGAGTTCCGCCTGGGCGGCTCGCAGTACCCGGCCTACGGCTCCATCGTCGCGGCGGGCCCCAACGCCTGCGTGCTGCACTACCGCGCCGACGCCGCCCCGGTGAAGGCCGGCGAGCTGGTGCTGATCGACGCCGGCTGCGAACTGGACGGCTATGCCAGCGACATCACCCGCACCTTCCCGGCCGACGGCCGCTTCAGCGGGCCGCAGCGCGCGCTGTACGACCTGGTGCTGGCCTCGCAGGATGCGGCCGTGGCGGCCACCCGCGCCGGCGCGCGCTTCAACGACCCGCACGACGCCACCGTGAAGGTGCTGGCCCAGGGCATGCTGGACCTGGGCCTGCTGGACCGCGACAAGGTCGGCGGCGTCGACGACGTGATCGAATCGCGCGCCTATTTCCAGTTCTACATGCACCGCACCGGCCACTGGCTGGGCATGGACGTGCACGACTGCGGCAGCTACGTGGAGCCCGGCGAGGTCGGCAGCGTCAGCGAGCGCAGGGACCCGCTGTCGGGCGAGACCATCAAGAACCGCCCCAGCCGCCTGCTGCAGCCGGGCATGGTGCTGACCATCGAGCCGGGCCTGTACGTGCGCCCGGCCGAGGGCGTGCCGGAGCGCTTCCACCACATCGGCATCCGCATCGAGGACGACGCCATCGTCACCGCCACCGGCTGCGAGCTGATCACCCGCGGCGTGCCGGTCAAGGCCGACGAGATCGAAGCGCTGATGCGCGGGTGAGCCGGCTTCAGTTTTCCGCGAAGCCCAGCACCTTCTCGGCCCAGCGCGGCCGCAGCACGGTGTGCAGCTGCATCTGGCCGGAGGTGAGGGTCGCCACCAGGCGCGGCCCGCCGTCGGCCGCGTCGCAGGCATCCAGCAAAAAGGCCAGGTCGGCCAGGAACACGGCCTGGCGCAGGTTCTCCAGGCAGCGGGCGTAGCGCTCCAGCACCTTGTGCGTGGGCACGGCGTGGCCGCCCTCGCGCACGCGCTGGCTGACGCGCTGCAGCAGGCGCCGCGGCTCGTCCAGCGCCAGGGCGTACAGCACCACCTCGAAGCCCAGGGTGCGCGCCTGCGCCATGAGGGCCAGGCGGGACGGGTGGGAGAACACGGTCTCGGTGGCGAAGGAGCGGCCCTGGCGCAGCAGCGCCTGGCGCTGCTCCTCGGCCCAGGCCCGGGCCGCCTGCGCCTGCGCCACCGGGTCCGTCACATGCTGCAGGTGGGCCGCCGCGTGGGCCTGCGCGTCGATGAAGGGCAGGCCGGGATGGCGCGGCGCGATCAGCACCTGGTGCAGCGTGGTCTTGCCCGCGCCGTTGGGCCCGGCGATCAGGTGCAGGACCGGCATGCGGCGCCGCGCGGCGTGACGGGATCCCGGTGCCGCGCACCTCGGGAGCGGCCGCCCTTCATGCGGCCTTGCGGGTCTTGCTGCGCGTGCCCTTGGCCTTGCCGGCCGCCACCGCGTCCTGGGTGCGGGCGGACAGGGCACCGGACTTGGCAAGCGCCAGGACATGCGCCTGCAGCTCGTCCAGCTCGGGCGACAAGGCCTGCGGCGCCGGCGGCGTGACGCGGTAGGCGGCCCGCTCTTGGCGCGCGATCAGGGCCTGGCTGTCCTGCGTGGTCAGGCCGGCCTGCTCCAGCGCCTTGCCCAGCGTGGCCCAGTACTCGATCTGGCTGGCGACCGAACGGCGCATGGTCTGGGCCGACTCGCGGGCCTGGTTCACCAGGGCGGCGGGCAGCTTGACGGAAACGAAGGGTGGGGCGTCGGACATGGCGGCGGCCTCCTGGTGACGCATTTTGCGCCATGGGGCGCCATTCGGTCAAACACGGCGGCAGCCGCCGTCGTCGGCCGGTGCCGCCGCGGCCGTCCTATGATGCGCGGCTCCGCCCGGGCTCATCCGCGCCGTCCAACCTCCCGATCACCTGCTTTGCCTGCCGCCGTGCCCGAGGCCTCCCTTCCGCCGCCCAGCGGCCGCTTTGCTACCACCCTCTGGCCGCCGGCCCTGTTCGGGCTGCTGATCGTCGTTCCCTGGCTCTGGCCCTGGGCGCCGGGCCCTTCGGTCCATGCCGTGCCGCTGATGGCCTCGGGGGCCTGCATGGCGGCGGCCGGCACGCTGTGGCTGCTGTCGGGCCGTGTGCGTGGCACCCTGGCGCCCACGGCCGCCGGGGCCTGGCTGGCGGCGGCGGCAGCCAGCAGCGTCATCGCCCTGCTGCAGTGGTTCGGCTGGGCCGACGGCCTGCCGGGCGTGCCGCCCTCGCGCCTGGGCGAGGCCTATGCCAACCTGCGCCAGCGCAACCTGTTCGCCAGCCTGACCAGCATCGGCCTGGTCGCCGCGCTGTGGCTGCACGCGCGCATTGGCGCAGCGGGCCGCCCCGCCGCCCTTTTCCATGCGATGGGGCTGCTGCTGGGGCTGGGCTGCGCGGCCTCGCTCTCGCGCACCGGCGCGCTGCAGTGGTGGCTGATCTGCGGCATCGCCTGGATGCGGCCGGGCTCGCGGCGGCTGGCCGGCGTGGCCCTGGGCAGCTACCTGGCCGCCCTGGCGGTGCTGCCCTGGGCCCTGTCCGCGCTGCAGGGCATGGACGCGCCCAGCCTGCTCGGCCGCCTGCAGGACGGCCCGGCCTGCGGCAGTCGCCGGGTGCTGTGGTCCAACGTGCTGCATCTGATCAGCCTGAAGCCCTGGCTGGGCTGGGGCCTGGGCGAGCTGGACTATGCCCATTACGCCACCCTCTACCCCGGTGCCAGGTTCTGCGACATCCTCGACAACGCCCACAACCTGCCCCTGCACCTGGCGGTGGAGACCGGCCTGCCGCTGGCCTTGGCAGCCTGCGGCCTGCTGGCCGGATGGGTGTGGCGGCGGCGGCCCTGGCGCGAGCGCGAGCCGGCGCGGGTGCTGGCCTGGGGCGTGCTGGGCGTGATCGCGCTGCACAGCCTGCTGGAATACCCGCTGTGGTACGGCCCGTTCCAGTTCGCGACGTTGCTGGCCCTGGTGCTGCTGGGCCGGCCGGAGGCCGCGGGCGCACAGACGCCCCCGCAGGCCCGCGTGGTCGCGCTGGTTCTGGCCGCCGGCATGGCGGCAGGCTTGGCCTGGGCCGGCGCCGCCTATGGCCGGGTCAGCCAGGCCTACCTGACGCCGGAGGCACGGCGGCCGGCGTACCGCGCCGACCCGCTGCGGGACGTGCGGCCCGGGCCTTTCGGCGGGCATGCGGCATTCGCCCGGTTGTCCCTGACGCCGCTCGGCCGGGCCTCGGCGGTACAGGTCTACGGCCTGGCCTTGCGGCTGCTGCATTTCTCGCCCGAGCCCAAGGTGATCGAGGCTGCCATCGAAAGCGCCGTGCTGCTGGGCCAGGACGAGGAGGCGATGTGGCACCTGGCGCGCTATCGGGCGGCTTTCCCGGCCGAGCACGCCGCCTGGGCCCGGCGCAACGCCGCGCCCATGCCGCAACGGCCTTGACGGCGCCGCGCTATCCATTGAGTAGATAAATCCAATTAGCGAACTCGATTGAGAATCACTATCATTTCTCCCATCGCTTGAAGGAGCTACGACATGGCCAACATCGCCCGCGCCCACCTGCCCACGCTGAAGAAGACCGCCAGCTACTACGTCATGCACGTTGCCGTGGCCGCCCTGGTGGCCTACGCCGTGACGGGCAGCCTGATGATGTCCCTCACGCTCAGCCTGCTGGAGCCCACCATCCAGGCCGTGGCCTTCTTCTTCCACGAGAAAGCCTGGGACCGCATCGGCCGGCGCAACGCCGCCGCGGCCGTCCCCGCGCTTGCCGTCGCCACGCCTCAGGTGGCCAGCAGCAGCGCCGCGTAGGCCGCCGCCCCCAGCGCGAAGGCACTGAAGCGGCTCTCGCGCTGCTCCGGCAGTTCCTCCTTCATCACGTTCAGGACCACCCCGCCGGCGAGCAGCGAGGCGGCCAGCAGCCAGCGGCCCACCCGGTCGTAGCGGGCCTTGTGGTGCTCGCGCAGGCCATGGTCGTTGACCAGGAAGTGCAGGCCCATGGCCAGACCGTAGGTCAGCAGCGGGCGCAGACCCGCGCCTTCGCGCTCGGTCAGCAGGTAGCCGATGAGGAAGTTGTAGGCCGCGAACGAGGCGATGTGCAGGGTGAACACGCCGCCGCCGGTCGCGTCGGCCTGCACCGCCCGCCGCCGCTGGTGGCGCGAGCGCAGGGCCAGGCGCTCCAGGCCGTAGAAGACGGCCAGTCCCAGCAGCGCCAGCATCCAGACGTGGTGCTCCAGGGAGGGCAGCACGCCTTCCACGCTGCGCTCCAGCAGCGCCTGTCCCTCGGCCAGCTCGGGCAGCAGGTGCATGAACACGTAGGCCACCGACACGCCGCCGGCCACCGACAGCCAGGTGCTGCGCGGGGTGACCGCGAGGAACGTCAGCCGCCGCCCCAGCAGATGCGCCAGGGCCAGGACCACCACCACGATCGCCGTCCGCCACATGCCTGAAAGTTCCTTCCCGAGAGCCTGCCGGGCCGGCCTGCCCGGCCACCGGATGATGGGCCTGAGCCACACCCCGGGCCTGTAGTCCGCCACCCAAGCCGGGGGTTTTGGAGGGCCAGGTCTACAATCGCCTCCCCGCAGAACCGAGCAGGGCCGGCCCGTCGGCCGCAGCCGTGCTCCCCGGAGACTTCCACCCATGCCCACCGTTCCCCCGAAGGCCAACCCGGAAGAAAAACGCGCCCAGCTGCGCCAGGCCGCGCTGGAGTACCACGAGTTCCCCACCCCCGGCAAGGTGGCCATCGCCGCCACCAAGCAGCTGATCAACCAGCACGACCTGGCCCTGGCCTACTCGCCCGGCGTCGCCGCGCCGTGCGAGGAGATCGTCAAGGACCCGAACAACGCCTTCCGCTACACCAGCCGCGGCAACCTGGTGGCGGTGATCACCAACGGCACGGCGGTGCTGGGCCTGGGCGACATCGGCCCGCTGGCCGCCAAGCCGGTAATGGAAGGCAAGGGCGTGCTGTTCAAGAAGTTCGCCGGCATCGACGTGTTCGACATCGAGATCAACGAGAAGGACAACCTCGACAAGCTGGTCGACGTGATCGCCGCGCTGGAGCCCACCTTCGGCGGCATCAACCTGGAGGACATCAAGGCGCCCGACTGCTTCTACGTGGAGCGCAAGCTGCGCGAACGCATGAAGATCCCGGTCTTTCACGACGACCAGCACGGCACGGCCATCGTGGTGGGCGCGGCCATCATCAACGGCCTGAAGGTGGTGGGCAAGGAGCTGTCCAAGGTCAAGCTGGTGACCTCGGGCGCCGGCGCCGCGGCGCTGGCCTGCCTGAACCTGCTGCTCAAGCTGGGCCTGCCGCGCGAGAACATCTTCGCCACCGACCTGGCCGGCGTGGTCTACAAGGGCCGCCAGGAGCTGATGGACGAGGACAAGATCCAGTTCGCGCAGGACACGCCGGCGCGCACGCTGTCCGAGGTGATCGAGGGCGCGGACATCTTCCTGGGCCTGTCGGCCGGCGGGGTGCTCAAGCCCGAGATGGTCAAGAAGATGGGCAAGAAGCCGCTGATCCTGGCGCTGGCCAACCCGAACCCGGAGATCGTGCCCGACGAGGCCAAGGCGGTGCGGCCCGACTGCGTGATCGCCACCGGCCGCACCGACTACCCGAACCAGGTCAACAACGTCCTGTGCTTCCCCTACATCTTCCGCGGCGCGCTGGACTCCGGCGCGACCACCATCACGGTGGAGATGGAGATCGCGGCGGTG
The DNA here is from genome assembly GCF_000215705.1 of Ramlibacter tataouinensis TTB310. NCBI lineage: Bacteria > Pseudomonadati > Pseudomonadota > Betaproteobacteria > Burkholderiales > Comamonadaceae > Ramlibacter > Ramlibacter tataouinensis. Next base: position 4,031,177 of record NC_015677.1, read on the forward strand.
CACGCCATCGCCGACCTGGCGCAGGCCGAGCAGAGCGAGGTGGTGGCCGCGGCCTACGCGGGCCAGCACCTGGCCTTCGGGCCCGAGTACCTGATCCCCAAGCCCTTCGATCCGCGGCTGATGATGAAGATCGCGCCGGCCGTGGCCCAGGCCGCGGTCGACAGCGGCGTGGCCCTGCGTCCCATCAAGGACATGGACGCCTACCGCGAGAAGCTGCAGACCTTCGTCTATGCCTCGGGCACCACGATGAAGCCCATCATCGCGGCGGCCAAGGTGGCGCCCAAGAAGCGGGTGGCCTACTGCGAAGGCGAGGAGGAGCGGGTGCTGCGCGCCGCGCAGATCGTGGTGGACGAGGGCATCGCCCGGCCTACGCTGATCGGCCGGCCGGCCATCATCGCCCAGCGCATCGAGAAGTTCGGCCTGCGCCTGCGCAGCGACATGGACTACGACGTGGTCAACGTCGAACAGGACCTGCGCTACCGCGACTTCTGGCAGACCTACCACCGCATGACCGACCGCAAGGGCGTCACGGCGCAGATGGCCAAGATCGAGATGCGCCGGCGCCTGACCCTGATCGGCGCCATGCTGCTGTACAAGGACGAGGTCGACGGCATGATCTGCGGCACATGGGGCACGACCGACATCCATCTGCGCTACCTGGACCAGGTGATCGGCCGGCGCGAGGGCGTCAACACCTACGCCTGCATGAACGGCCTGGTGCTGCCGAACCGCCAGGTGTTCCTGGTCGACACCCACGTCAACTACGATCCCACGGCCGAACAGCTGGCCGAGATCACCGTGATGGCGGCCGAGGAGATGATGCGCTTCGGCTTCAAGCCCAAAGCGGCCCTGCTGTCGCATTCCAACTTCGGCTCCAGCAACCAGGCCAGCGCCGTCAAGATGCGCCAGACGCTGGAACTGCTGCGGGCGCAGGCGCCCTGGCTGGAAGTGGACGGCGAAATGCACGGCGACGTGGCGCTGGACGGCGCCGCCCGCGCCCAGCTCATGCCCCACAGCACGCTGTCCGGCGACGCCAACCTGCTGGTGCTGCCCAACATCGACGCCGCCAACATTTCCTACAACCTGCTCAAGACGGCCGCCGGCGGCAACATCGCCATCGGGCCGGTGCTGCTGGGAGCGGCCAAACCGGTGCATATCCTGACAGCCAGCACGACCGTCCGCCGCATCGTGAACATGACGGCCTTGACGGTGGCCGATGCGAACGCTGCCCGGTAAGCGCCGGGCGACATAGCTGGCACTAACTTAGCCGGCTGTCAAACCGGCCGGCAATCCCCTTGCGGCTGCCCAAAAATTGGGCAGCCGCTTGCGTTTACGGGGTGGATCGTTCACACTAGCGGCCTTGAACTTTCCGGGTTTTCCCGGAAAGTGGCGTCCCCAAGGTCACCCCAGAAGGTCCGTTTTCATGGCGCGCATGGCAGCCATCAAGCTTGCACTCACCAGCTTCTTGTTGGCAGCCGCGCTCGGTGGTCCGGCGCAAGCCAGGACCCCGGCGGACCCGGCGCCCGGCGGTTCGGCGGCGATTTCGCTGGCCGAGCTGCCACGGCAGGGTCGTGACACCTACGAGCTGATCCGCCAGGGCGGACCGTTCCCGTATGACAAGGACGGCACGGTTTTCGGCAACCGGGAAAGGCTGCTGCCGCTGAACAAGCGCGGCTACTACCGGGAGTACACCGTCAAGACGCCGGGAGCGCGCAACCGTGGCGCCCGGCGCATCGTATGCGGCGGTCCGGTTCGGGCACCCAGTGCCTGCTACTACACCGCCGACCACTACGCCAGTTTTCGCAAGATTGTGGAGTGAGCCCTGAAATGAAGCGGGACCTGTTTTTGAACATGGAAAGACCAGCGGAGATGGACACATCCCTTCGCCCTGAAATCAACATCAACGACACGTCGCTCAAGGGCGTGCGCAGCAACATCGTGCAGTCCATCCGCGCCCACCGGGTGCAGGACCTGCAGGACGCCGCGCGCGGCCTGGGGCACCACTTCCTGTACGCCAACCTGGCCAATGCCCAGAGCAAGCAGGACGTGCTGGAGATGATCGCGCAGCAGTTCATCCTGCCGACGCATTTCGGCAAGAACTTCGACGCGCTGTACGACTGCATGACCGACCCGGTGCACAAATCGGGCCCGCAGCCGGGCTTCGTGGTGGTGCTGGAGCAGATCCCGGCCCATGCCAAGTTCGACAAGGAGGCGCGCGAGCAGCTGCTCGACATCTTCCGCGACACGGCCGACTACTGGGCCGACCGGAAGATACCGTTCCGGTGCTTCTATTCTTTTCTGTAGCCCGTTCTGCACAAGCCAGCCAAGCAGAACGGGCGAACGAGGCTACCCCGGGCACCGTCGAGGAAGGCGCCCCCACCACCGGCGCCGCGGCGCTGACCGAATCCGGCGAGAAGATGCCCACCGACAAGCTGGTGGACGTGTCGCCGCTGGCGCTGCGAATGAGCAGCCCTTTCAACGCCGGCTACTGGCTCGCTGCCGCGTAACTCACAAAACACGGCGTGTTTTGTGAGTTGTTCAGCCAGGTAAAAAAGCCCGGGAAACCCGGGCTTTTTTGTTGGTGGCGCCCTGCATGTTATTCCGGGCGAGGGGACGGGGTCCGCTCCCCCTCCTTCTGGGAGAGGGCTGGGGTGAGGGCCAGCGCCAGGTACTCGTCCACCGGCACTTCCTCCGCGCGGCGCTGCAGATCGAACGAGCCTGCGAACCCGCGCTGCTCCAGCCACTTGCCCAGCGTGTGCCGCAGCAGCTTGCGGCGCTGGCTGAAGGCGACCTGCACGATCTCCGACAGCAGGGCCGGGTCGACGGCCGCCGGCGCGGCGCGCGGGGCCATGCGCACCACGGCGCTGTCCACCCGCGGCGGTGGCTCGAAGGCTTCGGGCGGTACGAACAGGATGTCCTCCATCTCGTAGCGCCACTGCAGCATCACCGACAGGCGTCCGTAGTCCGACGTGGCCGGCGCAGCCACCATGCGGTCGATCACCTCCTTTTGCAGCATGAAGTGCTGGTCCTCGATCCGCTGCGCGAACGGCAGCAGATGGAACAGGATGGGGCTGGAGATGTTGTAGGGCAGGTTGCCCACCACCCGCAGCTTCCCCGCGCCCGGCGCGGGCGCCAGGCCGGCGAAGTCCACCTTCAGCACGTCGGCTTCGATCACCTCCAGCTGCGGATGGCGGCGCAGCCGGGCCGCCAGGTCGCGGTCCAGCTCGATCACCGTCAGGCGGCCCAGCCGCTCGGCCAGCGGCTGCGTCAGTGCCGCCAGGCCGGGGCCGATCTCCACCATCGCCTGCCCCGGGCGCGGATCGATGGCCCGCACGATGGCGTCGATGACGGACACGTCGGCCAGGAAATGCTGGCCGAAGCGCTTGCGCGGTACATGGGTGCCCCCACGCTCCCCGCTGCGCGTGGTGGTTCGCGGCCCGTCAGAGCTGCGGTGGCTCACGGTATTCGACGAAGGCGCGGCCCCGCACGTCCTGGGCCCAGCGGGTGTACGCCTCCTCCAGCTTCTTCTCGCGCAGCACGTTGCGCGCGACGTCGCGCTGCTCGCGCTGGCTCAGCTGCGCCTGGCGGCGTTCGACCAGCTGGATCAGGTGCACGCCGAAGCGCGAGACGATGGGCTCGGCGATCTGGCCGGGCGCCAGGGTGTTCATGGTTTCCTCGAACTCGGGCACGAACATGCCGGGGTTGGCCCAGCCGAGGTCGCCGCCGTTGCGGGCGCTGCCGTCCTGCGAATGCTGGCGCGCCAGCTGGGCGAACTCGGCCTGGCCGGCCTCGACCCGCCGCTTGAACTCGGCCAGCTGCGCCCGCGCCGCGCCTTCGCTCAGCTGAGGGCCGGGACGCAGCAGGATGTGCCGGGCGCGGCTTTGCACCACCGTCGCGCCGGGCAATCCGCCCTGGCGCTTTTCCACCACCTTGATGACGTGGAAGCCGGCACCCGAGCGCACCACCTCGCTGATGCCGCCCACCGGCAGGCGCTGCGTGGCCTGCACGAACAGGGGCGGGTAGCGGTCGGCGGTGCGCAGGCCCACCAGGCCGCCGTTGGTGCCGGCGCCGGGCGCGTCCGACAGCTCGCGCGCCAGCGCGGCGAAGTCGGCCCCGCTGCGCGCGCGCTCCTGCACGGCCAGCGCCTTGGCGCGCAGCTGCTGCACCTGGGCGTCGCCGGCGTTCTCGGGCACGGCCACCAGGATGTGCGCCAGGTTGAGCTCCAGCGACGACGGGTCGGCGCTGTTCTGCTGCTGTTCGCGGATGAACTGGTCCACGTCCAGGTCGGACAGGCGGACCTTGGGCTCGATCTCGCGATCCCGCAGGCGGCCCAGCAGCAGCTGGTTGCGCAGGTCCTCGCGGAACGCGGCCCGGCTGATGCCGTCCGCCTCCAGCTGGCGACGCAGCTCGGCCACGGTGAGCTGGTTCTGCCGCGCCACGTTCTGTTCGGCCTGGTCGATGATGGCCTCGTCGATGCGGATGCCCAGCTCGCGCGCCAGCTGCAGCTGGGCGCGCTCGCTGATCAGCCGCTCGAGCACCTGGCGCGCCAGCTCGGCGCGCGGCGGCATGGCCACGCCCTGCTGTGCCAGCTGCTGCTCCACGCGCGCCAGGCGGGCGCGCACCTCGTTGTTGGTGATGGGCTCGGAGTTGACCACCGCGACGATGAAGTCGGCCGCGCGCGGCGACGAGGAGGCGGCCGGCGCGGAGCCCGCAGCCGGGCCGCCGGCGCCCGGCTGCGGCGGGACGCGCAGGCCCTGGGCCGCCGCCGGCGCGGCCAGGCCCAGGGCCAGCAGGGCCAGGCCCAGCACCCGGGCGGCGGGCGAAAGGAGGTCGCTTTCGAGGGACATGTGCGTGCGCTCTAGTCGTAGTTCGTGAAGCGGCTGGGCGGGTCGACCTGCTCGCGCAGGAACTGGTAGCGCGGGATATTGTCCCTGAGCGTTCCCAGCGCATTGGTGCCCAGCCGGGTGAAGCCTATGAATTCGATCTGGAACAGGATGCGTTTGTTCGAGCTGTTCGGGCTGTACTGCAGCCGCTCCAGCAGCACGCGGCCGATCCAGCAGCAGGCGTCGTATTCCACGCCGATGATGGTGTCCACCACGCGGCGCTCGCGCAGGCTCACGTTGACGCGGCCCACGCTGTACCAGCGCCCGCCGCCCTGGCCGCGGCCGGGCCCGAGGTCGCGGCCCCGGTCGCCCCACAGGTCGTTGATCGGCCACTGCCAGCCGATGTCGACCTGCTCGCTGAAGCCGCGCTGCAGGCGGTAGGCGGCGCTGACCACGCGGTAGTTGCCGGGGTTGTAGCGCGCGCCGATGGTCGAGCGGATCGAACGGCTGGTCTTGGGGTTGTACTGCACCGTCGAATCGAACGCCCAGCGCGGGTCCCAGTTGAGGGACGCGCCCAGCAGCACGTCGGACAGCCGCTCGGTCACGGGCGGGGTGCCGGGCAGCACCACGCGCTGGTCCTTGAAGCGCAGCCGCTGGGCGATGCCGAAGCGCGCCAGCTCGGCGCCGGTCTCCTGCGCCAGGAAACGGGTGCTCACGCCCAGGGTGAGCAGGTTGTTGTCCGCGATGCGGTCGTTGCCGCCGAACGCGTTTTCCGTGTAGATGGTCGCGAAGTTGAAGTCGTTGTAGGCCGAGTCGTAGTTGGGCAGGAAGTTCTGCTCGCGAAACGGCGTGTACACGTAGAAGGCGCGCGGCTCCAGCGTCTGGATCAGGTTGCGTCCCAGCAGGGCGGTGTCGCGCTCGAACACCAGGCCGCCGTCCAGGCTGGCCGTGGGCACGCTGCGGTCGGCCGAGGTGCGGCCATTGGCCAGCAGCGGCGCGTCGAACTCGTACTGCGTGGCATGCAGCTGCAGCTTGGGGATGACGAACCAGCCCGGCGCCTGCCAGGGCCTGGACAGCTGGGCCAGGGTGTAGGCGCGCTGGGCATTGGGCTGGTTGTTGAGGACCCGGTCGGAGCGGAAATGCGTGTAGTCGGTCTCCGCATAGGCCGCGAAGCCCCCCGGCAGCTCCTGCCGCGTGTAGCGGCCCACCAGCTGCGGCAGCCGGTCGTACGGCGGCACGATCAGCGCCTGCGGATCCTGCAGGGTCTGCCACTTCAGGGCCCGCGCCGTCATGGAGAACCGTCCCGCGCCCCAGGACAGCACGCCGTCGCTGGCCAGCAGGCGCTCGGTCAGCGAGCCGGCGGTGGTGGTGCGCGAGGTGAAGTCGCGCCAGTAGTTGTCGTCGCTGACGCGGTTGAGGTTGAGGTTCAGCCCCAGGCCGGGCACGCCGGCCACGCCTGCCTGGTCGTGCCGCAGGTGGTACGACCAGCGGTCACGGTCGCGCAGCTGGTCGTCCGGCAGGTAGTTCGCATCCAGCTGGCCGCTGTAGCTGTTCTCCAGGTAGCGGAACTGGCCGCCCAGGTCCAGGCCGCGCTTGCTCATCACCGTGGGCGAGAAGGTGGCGTCGCGGTTGGGCGCGATGTTCCAGTAGTAGGGGACGGTGACCTCGGCGCCGCTGACGCTGTCCACGCCGATGGTGGGCGGCAGGAATCCGGACTTGCGCTTGTCGGTCAAAGGAAAGCTCAGCACCGGGATCGGCAGGATGGGCACGCCGAAGAAGCGCAGCGCCGCGTTGTAGGCCACCCCGGTCTCGCTCTCGTTGTCCAGGTTGAGGCGCTCCGCCGTCAGGATCCAGGCCGGGCTCCAGCCGGACTCTGGCTCGCGCTGGCAGGTGGTGTAGGTAGCGTTGCGCACCACCGACCGGTCGTTGTCGATGAAGTCGACGCGGTCGGCCTGGCCGTAGGCGCCGTTGCGCAGGAAGCGGTAGCGCGGCTGGTCGAAGAAGCCCTGGAAGGCGTCCACCTTCATCTCCAGCAGCGGCCCTTCGTAGGTGTTGCCGGCCTTGTTGATGCGCACGTTGCCGCGCGCGCGCGCCAGGTCCTCGGGCTGGTGGTACTCCAGCCGGTCGCCGCGGATGATGGTGTCGCCCCGGCGCAGCACCGCGTCGCCCTCGATGACGGTCTCCAGCCCGGTGCGCCCGCTCACGTTGCCGCCCTCGACGAAGGTGGGCAGGTCGCCGCGCACCTCGGGCGGGAAGGTCTCGCGCAGCCGCGGACTGGGCTGCAGCGCCAGCTCCGCCGGCGCCTGCTGCGCCCAGACCTGCGCCGCGGGCCCCAGGGCGCACGCGACCAGGGCCACCGGTGTCAGGGCAAAGCGGGCGCGGCGTGCCCGGGAACGAGGCGAAAGCATCAGGCGGGGGGATGGAGGCGGGCGTACGGCTGGGAAGCCTGGTTGCGTTTGTAGAATCGATTATCCATGAGCGACCGCGCGCCCTCCCCCTCGTCCACGCCCGCCTGGCCTGCGGTCAGCTGGGCCGATCCGCGGCGTGAAGCCGCCTTTGCCCAGTGGCTGGCGCAGGCGGCTCCGGCCCATGGGCTGCGGCCGGACAGCCTGCGGCCGGCCTCGGCCGATGCCAGCTTCCGCCGCTACCTGCGTCTGGACACCGGTGCCGGCGCCAGCCTGATCGTGATGGACGCGCCGCCCGACAAGGAGGACTGCCGGCCCTTCGTGAAGGTGGCGCGGCTGATGGACGAGGCCGGCCTGCTGGTGCCGCGCGTGCTGGAGTGGGACGAGGCGCAGGGCTTCATGCTGCTGCAGGACCTGGGCACGCAGACCATGATCGAGGTGGTGGACCCGGCCAATGCCGCGGCCAACCAGCCGCTGTACCTGCGCGCGATCGACGCACTGATCGCCTGGCAGCTCGCGTCCCGGCCCGGCGTGCTGCCGCCCTACGACCAGGCGCTGCTGGCGCGCGAGCTGCAGCTGTTCCCCGACTGGTACCTGGCCCGCCACAAGGGCGTGCAGGTCGAGGGCGCCGTGCGCGAGACGCTGGAGCCGGTATTCAAGCTGATCATCGAGCGCAACCTGGCAGCGCCGGCGGTCTACGTGCACCGCGACTTCATGCCGCGCAACCTGATGATGCCGGCCGACCACATCGAGCCGCGCCTGGGCGAGAAACAGGAAACACGCTTGGGCGTGTTGGATTTCCAGGACGCGGTGCACGGCCCCATCACCTACGACATCGCCAGCCTGATGCGCGATGCCTTCCTCAGCTGGGACGAGGAGTTCGTGCTCGACATCACGGTGCGCTACTGGCAGAAGGCCCGCAAGGCCGGGCTGCCGGTGCCGGCGGACTTCGGCGAGTTCTGGCGCGAGGTCGAATGGATGGGGCTGCAGCGGCACCTGAAGGTGGCGGGCATCTTCGCGCGCCTGACGCTGCGCGACGGCAAGCCCAAGTACCTGGCCGACGCGCCGCGCTTCATCGGCTACATCCGCGCCACCGCCGCGCGCTACCGCGAGCTGGCACCGCTGCTCAAGCTGGTCGACCAGGTCGAGGGCACGCAGAACGCCACCGGCTATGCCTTCGGCCGCGTCTGAGCGATCGGCGCGCGGCGGCCGCAGGCCTCCCCGTTGCTAGCTGGCATGCCGCGCTTCCACTGCCCCGAGCCGCTGGCGGCCGGGCCGCTGCTGCTGCCGCCGGGCGCGGCGCGCCATGCGCAGGTGCTCAGGCTGCAGCCCGGCGATGCGATCACGCTGTTCGACGGCCGGGGCGGCCAGTGGCAGGCGGTGATCGAACGCATGGGCCGCAGCGAGGTGGCGGTCCTGGTGGGCGCCCATCAAGCCGTCGAGCGCGAGGCGCCGCGCGAGGTGCACCTGGCGGTCGGCATCCCCGCCAACGAGCGCATGGACTGGCTGGTGGAAAAAGCCAGCGAGCTGGGGGCGGCCAGCGTGCAGCCCCTGCTGGCCGAGCGCAGCGTGCTCAAGCCCAACGGCGAGCGCGCGGCGAAGAAGCAGGCGCACTGGCAGGCCGTCGCGGTGGCGGCCTGCGAGCAGTGCGGCCGCAACCGCGTACCGGTGGTCCATGCGCCGGCGGCCCTGGAAGATTGGCAGCCCGCGGCCGGCGGCCGGCGCTGGCTGCTGTCACTGGCGGACGGCGCGCCGGGTGCCGCGACTGCCCTTTCGGCACCCGGGCCGGCCTGGGTGCTGTCGGGTCCCGAGGGCGGCCTGACCGCGCAGGAGGAGGCCCTCGCCCTGGCGCGCGGCTTCGAGCGCGTCTCGCTGGGCCAGCGGGTGCTGCGCGCCGAAACCGCGCCCCTGGCGATGCTGGCGCTGCTCACAATGGGGACAGCATGAACCGCAACCTGACCCTGCTGGCCATGTGCCAGGGCCTGTTCCTCACCAACAACGTCACCTTCATCGCCATCAACGGCCTGGTCGGCCTGGCGCTGGCGCCGCGCGGCTGGATGGCCACCCTGCCGGTGATGGGCTATGTGGTGGGCGGCGCCCTGTCCACCGGCCTCGTGGCGCGCAGCCAGCAGCGGCTGGGCCGGCAGCGCTCGTTCCAGGCCGGGCTGCTGGTGGCGCTGCTGTCGGCCCTGCTGTGCGCCTATGCGGCGGTCTCGCGCAACTTCTGGCTGCTGGTGGCGGCGACGGTGGTCGCCGGCTACTACAACGCCAACGCCGGCCTGTACCGCTTCGCCGCCGCCGAGCTCAGCGGACCGCAGGGCCGCGAGAAGGCGGTGTCGCTGGTGATGGCCGGGGGCCTGATCGGCGCCGTGCTGGGCCCCAACCTGGCGGCGCGCACGCGCGATGCGCTGGACGTGCCGTTCGCCGGCGCCTACCTGGCGTTGGCCGTCGTGGCAGCCCTGGGCATGGTGCTGATGGCCTTCCTGCGCTTTCCGCCCGTGCCGCCGCGCAGCGCCCAGGCCAGCGGCCGGCCGCTGGCGCAGATCATGCGTCAGCCGGTGTTCATCGTCGCCGCGGCGGCGGGCGCGCTCAGCTATGGCGTGATGAACCTGTTGATGGCCGCCACGCCGCTGGCCATGCAGCAGTGCGGCCTGCCCTTCTCGGACGCCGCCTTCGTGCTGGAGTGGCACGTGATCGGCATGTTCGCGCCGGGTTTCTTCACCGGCCACCTGATCAAACGCTTCGGGCCGCTGCGCATCATGGGCGCGGGCGTGCTGCTCAATGCGGGCTGCATCGCCATCGCGCTGTCGGGCGTGGCGCTGCACCAGTTCCTGGTCGCGCTGTTCCTGCTGGGAGTTGGCTGGAACTTCCTGTTCACCGGCAGCACCACGCTGTCCTTGTCGGCCTATGCGCCGGAAGAAAAGGACCGGGCCCAGGCCGCGCTCAACTTCTTCGTCTTCGCCACCCTGGCCCTGAGCTCGCTGGCTTCGGGGGTGCTGGTCACCACCCAGGGCTGGACGCTGCTGAACTGGGGTTCGCTGCTGCCGGTGGCGGCCTGCGGCGGCGCCTTGCTGTGGCTGGCGCTCAGGCGGGAAAGCGCTCGTCCAGCCACACCTTGAGCGTGGCGTAGACAGGCTCGGCCTCGCGCTCGTTGAAGATCTCGTGGTAGAGCGCGTCGAAGCGGCGCGCCGTCACAACCTCGGGGGGCGCGGTCTCGGCAAAGCGCCGGCTGCCCGTGGCGTTGACCAGCCGGTCGTCGCCGGCGTACACCAGCAGGGTCGGCAGCTTCCACTGCGGCGCGCGGGCCACCACCTGGGGACCGGCCTCGGCGACGAAACGGGCCAGGCGGCCGGAGATGCGGTCGTGCACGCGCGGGTCGGCCCGGTAGGCGGCCACCACCGCCGGGTCGTGCGACAGGAAACGGGGGTCCAGCCCATTGCCCACCGTGAGGTTGGGCGCGACGCGCGGCAGCACGGCCAGCAGCAGCTTCTGCCAGCGGGTCAGTCCGGGATCCAGCGCCGGGGAGGACAGCACCAGGCCGTCGATGGGCGGGCGGCCGCGCCGCAGCGCGAAGCAGGCGGCCACCAGCCCGCCCAGGCTGTGGCCGAACACGATCAGCGGCAGCCGCTCGGGCAGGCGGCCGCGCACGCTGCCGACGATGTCGGCCAGGTCGTCCACCAGCCGGGTGGGCGTGGGCAGGCAGCCGCGCGTGCCGCCCGACTCGCCGTGGCCGCACTGGTCGTAGCCGCGCACCGCAAAGCCCCAGGCATTGAGCCGGCGCGCCAGGCGCTCGTAGCGGCCGGCATGCTCGCCCAGGCCATGCACCAGCACCACCAGGCCGCGCACCCGCCGGCTCTCGGGCGCGGGCCAGTCCTGCACGGCCAGGTTGTCGCCGTCGGCGGCCGTGTAGGTGGACAGGGTGGAATCGCCCGGCTCGGAGCTCATGCGGCCATCATCCGTCCCGGCGCCGGGCTGCGCAAGCCCGTTGGGGACGGTGCGCCTTTTTCAGGGCATGCCGGCGATCACTTCGGCCACCGCGGCCGTCAGCCGCTTGGCGTAGGGCACGTGCAGGAACTCGTTGGGGCCGTGGGCGTTGCTGCGGGGCCCCAGCACGCCGCACACCATCATCTGCGCGGTGGGAAAGCCGCTGCTGAGCATGTTCATCAGCGGGATGGTTCCGCCCTGGCCGATGTAGCCGCAGGGCGCGCCGAAGTGCGCCTGGGAGGCACTGTTGAGCGCCTGCTCGAACCAGGGCGCCGTGGAAGGCGCATTCCAGCCGGTCGCGCCGCCGCTGCTCTCGAAGGTCACCCGGGCCTGGTAGGGGGCGTTGTCCTCCAGCAGGGCCTTGAGTTCCTGCACCGCCGCGGCCGCATCCACCAGGGGCGGCAGGCGCAGCGAGAGCTTGAAGGCGGTGTAGGGCCGCAGCACGTTGCCGGCATCCTGCAGCGCGGGAAAGCCCTCGGCGCCGGTCACCGACAGCGTGGGCGTCCACGTGCGGTTGAGCAGCGCCTGCACCGGGTCGGTGGTGGTGGGCAGGGCAAAGGCGGTGGAGCCGCCGCAGTCGTAGTGCGCCCAGGGAAAGCGCTTGTACACCTCTTCGCCCAGGATGGCGGCGGTGGCCCTGGCCTGCCCGACGCGCTCGGCCGGGATTTCGCAGTGGAAGCTTTGCGGCAGCAGGCGGCCGGTCTTGCTGTCCTCCAGCCGGTCCAGCACCTGGCGCATGATGCGGAAGCTCGAGGGCACCAGGCCGGAGGCGTCGCCCGAGTGCACGCCCTCGGTCAGGATCTGCACCTTCAGCGTGCCCGAGGCCATGCCGCGCAGCGAGGTGGTCAGCCACAGCTGGTCGTAGTTGCCGGCACCCGAATCCAGGCAGATCACCAGGCCCACTTGCCCCAGGCGCGGGCGCAGGGCGTCCACGTAGGGCAGCAGGTCGTAGGAGCCCGATTCCTCGCAGGTTTCCACCAGGCCCACGATGCGCGGGTGCGGCACCTTCTGCGCCTTGAGCGCCTGCACCGCGGCGATGCTGGCGTACACCGCGTAGCCGTCGTCGGCGCCGCCGCGGCCATACAGCTTGCCGTCCTCGTACTTGGGCGTCCAGGGACCCAGGTCGTTGCGCCAGCCGCTGAACTCGGGCTGCTTGTCCAGGTGGCCGTACATCAGGACGGTCTGCGTGCTGTCCGGCCGGGTGGCGGGCACCTCGAAGAACAGCACCGGCGTGCGGCCTTCCAGGCGCACGATCTCGAGCTTGAGGCCCTCCACCTTCTGCGCCTCCACCCACGCGGCGGCGTTGCGCAGCACGGTCTCGATGTGGCCGTGCGCCACCCAGTCCTTGTCGAAGCCGGGCGACTTGGCCGGGATGGCGATGTAGTCGGAGATCTGGCGCACGATGTCGCCGTCCCACTGGCGGCTGACCTGTTGCAGGGCCAGGGCCGCGTCCAGCGTGCCGGCGGGGAGTTCACGGTGCAGGGGAGCGTTCATGGAAGGACTTCTTTCGGGTACGCGGAGAGAGCGCCACACTTTACGCCCACGCCGATGGCCGCGCTAGAGTGGGGCATGGAGGCCGCACCATGAACCCTGCAGAAACCGCTTCCGGCGGCGCCGGCCAAGGCGGGCGCATCCACGTTGGCATCGGCGGCTGGACCTACGAGCCCTGGCGCGGCGGCAACTTCTACCCCGACGGCCTGCCGCATGCGCAGGAGCTGCACCACGCCAGCCGCCGGCTCACCGCCATCGAGGTCAACGGCACCTACTACAGCACCTTCAAGCCGGCCACCTTCGCCAGGTGGCGCGACGAGACGCCCGAGGGCTTCGTGTTCTCGCTCAAGGCCACGCGCTTCGCCACCCACCGGCGCGAGCTCGCCGGCGCGGGCGACTCGATCCGGCGCTTCGTCGACAGCGGCATCGCCGAGCTGGGCGACAAGCTGGGCCCCATCGTCTGGCAGTTCATGCCGACCCAGGTGTTCGACCCGTGGACTTCGAGGCCTTCCTGGCTTTGCTGCCGGCGGCGGTGGGCGACCGGCCCCTGCGCCACGTGCTCGACGTGCGGCACGAGAGCTTCGCCACGCCCCATTACCTGGCGCTGGCGCGGCGCCATGGCTACGTGACGGTGCACACCGATTCGCCCAAGTTCCCGGCCATCGCCGACGCGGACGCACCGTTCGCGTACCTGAGGTTGATGCGCAGCGAGGCGCATCGGGCCAGCGGCTACCCGCGCGAGGCGCTGGACGCCTGGGCGGCCGGGGCGCAGGCCTGGGCGCGCGGCGATGCGCCCCTGCCGGGTCCGCGCGACGTGTTCGTGTTCTTCATCAACGGCGCCAAGGAGCGCGCGCCGGCCGCCGCGCTGGAGCTCATCAGGCGCTTTAGCGGCTGAGCCAGCTTGTCGAAGAAAAGGGCTGCAGCCCACGCCACGGCTCGCATCTCGCTCCCGAAACAGGAGCTTGCAGTAGGAGAGGGATGACATCTGGTTTCGTCCTGTTCGGTCATGGCACGCACATGCTTTGCCTTCCAATGCGATCCATACAACGCACACCGGGAGTCATCACCATGGCCTTTGTCTTCGAATCCATCCCCGCACAGCGCAACGTCATCGAACTCGAAAACCCGCGTGAAGTGAGCTGGTGGATCAAACGGTTCGGCTGCAGCGAGGAACAGCTGCGCAACGCCGTGGCAGAGGTCGGCACCTGCGCCGCCAAGGTCGAGCAGCTTCTCGACGGCAGCGACATCATCGTCACGGTCTGATCCGGCGTCCCATGCTGGACCTGCAGCTTCCCTGGTGGGAGTTCGTGGTCCGCGCAGCCGCGGTGTATGCGGCGCTGATGGTCATGGTGCGGCTGACCGGCAAGCGCACGGTCGGGCAGTTCACGCCGTTCGACCTGCTGGTGGTGATGCTGCTGTCCGAGGCGGTGAGCGACGCGCTCAGCGGCGGCGACGAGTCCCTGCTGGGCGGCCTGATCGTCGCTGCCACGCTGGTGGTGCTGAACATGGTGATGGCGGTGGTCACCTCGCGCAGCGACAAGGCCGACCGGTTGCTGCAGGGCGCGCCGGTGCTGGTGGGCCGCGACGGGGTGATCTACGAGGACGTGCTCAAGCGCCAGCGGGTGCCGGTGGCCGACGTGGAAAAGGCGCTGCGATCGGCCGATTGCGACGTCCAGGACATGCGCATGGCCATCCTGGAGGCCGACGGCAGCATCAACGTCATGAAGAAGCCGGGCTAGCCGCCCGCGCGGCGCGCAGCCAGCCCAGCCCGGCCGTGGTGCCACCGGCGACCGCGCCGCGCGCCGGCCGGTACTCGCAGCCCACCCAGCCCTGCCAGCCGCACTGCGTGGCCACCTCGTCGATCACGCCGAACAGGTAGGGGTGGTGGAGTTCGCCCAGGTCCGGCTCGTGGCGCTGCGGCACGCCGGCGATCTGGAAATGGCCGACCCGGCCGGTGGGCAGGTACTGGCGGATCTTCATCGCCACATCGCCCTCAACGATCTGGCAGTGGTACAGGTCCATCTGCACCTGCACGTTGGGCTCGCCGATCTCCCCGATGAGCTCGTGCGCATGGTCCTGGCGGTTGAGAAAGAAGCCCGGGATGTCGCGCGTGTTGATGGGCTCGACCAGCAGCGCCACGCCGGCCTGGGCCGCCTGGCGGGCGGCCCGGCGCAGGTTGGCCACGTAGGTGGCGCGCACGCCCTCGCGCGTGTCGCCGGCCGGCACCAGCCCGGCCATGACGTGGACGCGCGGGCAGGCCAGGGCCTGGGCATAGCGCAGCGCCAGCGCCAGCCCCTCGCGGAACTCGGCTTCGCGTCCCGGCACGCAGGCCAGCCCCTTGTCGCCGGCGGCCCAGGCCTGGGCGATGGCCTCGCGCCGGCCGCCGCCGCCCGGCGGCGCGTTGAACAGCACCTGCTGCAGCCCGTGCGCCTCCAGCCGCGCCGCCAGTTCGGCCGGCTCCCAGTCGTAGGGGAACAGGTACTCCACCCCCTCGAAGCCGTCGCGCGCGGCGGCCTCGAAGCGGTCCAGGAAGGCCAGCTCGGGGTAGAGCATGGACAGGTTGGCGGCGAAGCGGGGCATGGGTCGGTCCTTACCAGCGCGCGCCAAAGCGTTGGCGCAATTCCTCGATCTGCGGCTCGTCCAGCGGCACGGTGCCGGGCGCCAGCAGCGCCAGCCGCGCGGTCTCCTCCAGCTCCTCCAGCACCGCCATGGCGGCGGCCGGGCTGGCCTGCCACACGTTGGGGCCCAGCCGCGCCAGCATCACGGCGCGCAGCGGCCGGCCGGCGCGGCCGTAGCGCTCGATCGCCCGGGCCACGGCCTCGGCCGCCTCGGGCGCACCGGGGCGATGGTAGGGGATGACCGGCACGCGGCCGACCTTCATCACGAAGTAAGGGGTCAGCGCGGGCAGCAGCTCTTCGCCCGCAGCGCGCAGGCTCAGGGCCACGCAGTGCGTGCTGTGGGTGTGGATGACGCAGCGGGTGCCGGGATCGAAGCCGCCCGCGGCCCGGTGGATGCGTGTGTGCAGCGCCGCCGTCTTGCTGGCCGGCAGGCCGCCGGTCTGCCGGCCGTCGGCGTCCAGGCGCGCCAGCTGCGCTGGGTCGAGCCAGCCCAGGCAGGCGTCGGTGGGCGTGATCAGCAGGCCGCCGTCGTCCAGCCGCATGCTGATGTTGCCGGCCGTGCCATGCACATAGCCGCGCGCGAACAGGCTCTGGCCGACACGGCAGATCTCCTCGCGCGCCAGCGACTCGTTCACCGCAGCCCCTGGAAGGCGCGGCTGAAGAAATCCTCGCCGCCGAAGTTGCCGGACTTCAGCGCCAGGTGCAGGCCCGTGTCCCGCGCGGCACCCGTCCAGGCGTGGCACCAGGGCACGCCGGTGTCGATCTGCGGGCCGATGCGCATCTGGGCCACCCCCAGCGCCTGCACGCAGGCGCCCGAGGTCTCGCCGCCCGCCACCACCAGCTGGCCCACGCCGCGCTCCACCAGGCCGCGGGCGACGGCGGCCAGCGCGCCTTCGATGCGCTCGCCGGCCTGCGCCGTGCCGAAGCGGGACTGCACCGCCCTCACCTGCTCGGCCGCGGCGGTGGAATAGACCAGCACCGGCCCCTGCGGCAGGCACGGCGCGGCCCAGGCCAGCGCCTCGCCGGCCACGTCCTCGCCGGCGGCGATGCGCAGCGGGTCGACGGCGAACGCGGGACGGCCGGCGGCGATGAAGTGCGCCACCTGCCGCTGGGTGGCCAGCGAGCAGCTGCCCGACACCACCGCCTGCAGCCCCTGCGCGGGCGGCAGCGCGCTGGCCTGGCCCGAGGGCGCCAGGCCGTGGTTGGCGGGCAGGCCGATGGCCAGGCCGGAGCCGGCGGTCACCAGCGGCAGCCCGGCCACCGCGGCGCCCAGGCGCAGCAGGTCGTCGTTGGACAGGGCGTCGGCGATGGCGATGCCCACGCCCTGGGCGCGCAGTTCGGCCATGCGATCGCGGATGGCTTGCGGGCCGCGCGCCACCACGCGGTGGTCGATCAGGCCGACCCGGCGGGGGCACTGGGCCTGCAGCACCCGCACCAGGTTGGCATCGGTCATGGGGGTGAGCGGGTGGTTCTGCATGCCGGACTCGTTCAGCAGCGCGTCGCCCACGAACAGATGCCCCTTGACCACCGTGCGGCCGTTGTCGGGGAAGGCCGGCGTGGCGATGGTGAAGCCGCAGCCCAGCGCGTCCATCAGCGCCTCGGTCACCGGGCCGATGTTGCCGGCCGGCGTGCTGTCGAAGGTGGAGCAGATCTTGAAGTAGACCTGGCCGGCGCCCTGGGCCTGCAGCCAGCGCAGCGCCGCCAGCGACTGCGCCACGGCGTCGGCGGCCGGGATGGTGCGCGACTTCAGCGCCACCACCACGGCATCGACCTCGCCTTCCAGGGGCTGCGCCGGCACGCCGTTGGCCTGCAGCACGCGCATGCCGGCGCGCACCAGGTTGTTGGCCAGGTCGGTGGCGCCGGTGAAGTCGTCGGCGATACAGCCGAGTTTCAGGGCCCCCGCGCTCATTTCACCGGCAGCTTCACGGCCTGCGGGTTCTCGCGGATGTAGTCGCGCACCACCGCCTCGAAGCTCGCGTCGGCCCGCAGACCCAGGGCGCGGGCGCGGTCCCACTGGATGTCACCGGGCCAGGTGCTGACCAGGCGCCCGATGGCGGCGTCGGGCGTCCAGTCCAGCAGCGCCGTGGCCTCGCGCCCGGCCACCGTCTCCAGCGCCGCCGCCATCTCGCCCACGCTGGTGCGCAGCGACGGCAGGTTCAGCGCGATGAGCGGGCCCCAGTCGGCGTCCGGGGCCTCGGCGGCGCGCAGCAGGCCTTCCACGGTGCGGGCCGGCGAGGCCAGGGCCACCGGCGTGGCTGCGGGCACCGGCACGGCCGCCTTCAGCCCGGCCAGCGGCTCGCGGATCATCCCGGACAGGAAGCCCGAGGCCGCGCCGTTGGGCCGGCCCGGCCGCACGCTCACCGTCATCAGCCGCACGCTGCGGCCGAAGAAGAAGCCTTTGCGCGCGTAATCGGCCACCAGCTGCTCGCAGACGAACTTCTGGATGCCGTAGCTGCTTTGCGGCGTGGGCAGGGTCTGGTCCTCGATCGGCTCGGGCAACGGCTGGCCCGGCAGCTTGCCGAACACCGCCAGCGAGCTGGCGAACACCAGCACCGGCCGGCTGCCGAGGGCGCGGCAGGCCTCCAGCAGCGCCTGGGTGGCCGCCAGGTTGCTGCGCATGCCCAGGTCGAAATCGGCCTCGCACTCGCCGCTCACGGCGGCGGCCAGGTGGAACACGGCATCCGTGCCCGCTCCAGGCAAGCGCCGCGCCGCCAGCAGCTCCAGCAGGTCGCCGCCCACGTGCGTGACGCGGGCGTCGGCCGCCAGGTCGGCCGGTGGCGGCGCGATGTCGGTCAGGGTGATGCGCTCGATGCGCCGGGCCGGCGCGCCGCGCAGGGACAGCGAGCCTTGCTGCAGCAGGGTGCGGGCGAGCCGGGCGCCCAGGAAGCCGCTGCCGCCGGTGATCAGGATGTTCATGGCGGCAAGCATAGCCGCGCACGCGCCTACGCCCAGCCCAGCAGTCGCAGCGCCAGCCCCGCCAGCGCGCAGCCCAGGATCACCGGGATGACGCCGGCCTTGAAGCGGAACAGCGCCACCGCGGCCAGCAGCGCCAGCCCCAGCGCCGCCAGGTCCACGCCCCCGCCGCCCTGCGGCCGGGCGATGTGCGCGAGGAAGAACAGGGCCAGCGTGGCGATCACGCCCACCACCGCGGCGGTGATGGCGGTCAGGGGCGCGGTGAACTTCAGCTGCCCGTGCGTGGACTCCACCAGCGGCCCGCCGGCCAGGATGAACAGGAAGGACGGCAGGAAGGTGAACCAGGTGGCCACGCAGGCGGCCAGCGCCGCGCCCAGGAACAGCGCCTCCGGCCCCAGCACCTGCTTGGCCCAGCCGCCGACGAAACCGACGAAGGCCACCACCATGATCAGCGGGCCCGGCGTGGTCTCGCCCAGTGCCAGGCCGTCGATCATCTGCGGGCCGGTCAGCCACTGGAAGTGCTCGACCGCGCCCTGGTACACGTAGGGCAGCACCGCATAGGCGCCGCCGAAGGTCAGCAGCGCGGCCTTGGTGAAGAACCAGCCCATCTGCGCCAGCGTGCCCTGCGCTCCCTGGGCCGCCACCAGCAGCCCCATCGGAGCCGCCCACAGCACGGCGCCGGCCACGACCACGGTACCTAGGCGGGCGCGGCTGAAGCGCGCATGTGGCGGCGTGGGCGTGTCGTCGTCGATCAGCGCCGGGCCCCAGGTCTTTCCCGCGGCCGGTCCGCCGTGCGCGCCGCCGATGCTGAACTGCCCGGGCGCCCAGCGCGCGCCCGCCCAGCCCGCCAGCGCCGCGCCCAGCACCACCCAGGGGAAGGGGATCCCCAGCACCGCGATGGCGAGGAAACTCAGGAGCGCGATGGCCCACAGCGCCGGCGTGCGCCGCGGCGAGCGCAGCGTGCGGCTGCCGATGCGCCACACCGCGTGCAGCACGATGGCCGCCACCGCCGGCTTGATGCCGTAGAACAGGCCGGCCACCAGCGGCACGTCGCCGAAGCGCAGGTAGACCCAGCTCAGCGCGATCAGGATGAACAGCGAGGGCAGCACGAACAGCGCGCCGGCCGCGACGCCGCCCCAGGTGCGGTGCATCAGCCAGCCGATGTAGGTGGCCAGCTGCTGCGCCTCGGGGCCGGGCAGCAGCATGCAGTAGTTGAGGGAATGCAGGAAGCGCCGCTCGGAGATCCAGCGCCGCTGCTCCACCAGCTCGCGGTGCATGATCGCGATCTGCCCGGCCGGCCCGCCGAAGCTGATGAAGCCCAGCCTGAGCCAGAAGCGCAGGGCCTGCGCGAAGGGCACCGCGGGCGGCGGTGACTGCGTTTCGGTCGCCGCGACCGCGCTCATGCCGCCGCCACCGCGTGGGCCTGCCAGCTGTGGCGCTCGTCCTGGCCGGCACGGCACCATTCGTACAAGGCGTCGTACAGCGGCTCGGCGGCCGCCCGCATCGCCTGGTCGTCCTGCGCGTGCAGGCGCGACAGGCCCAGCGACAGCGCCAGCAGGCCGGCCGACTGCGGCGCCAGCGCCGGGCGGCTGGTGTCGGCGCCGCGCACGATGGCGGCCAGCGTGTCCAGCCCCGGCGCCTGCAGCTCGAAGGCGCGCAGCAGGGCGTCGAAGCTGCAGCGTTCCCACTCGTGGCTGATGGGCGCGCCCTCGATGTCGAAGGCCACGGCGCCCAGCTGCCGCGCCTGCCCGAACACCTGGTCTTCGGGCACGTAGAAGAACTGCGCACCGGGATCGATGAAGCGCCGGATCAGCCAGGGACAGGCGGCGCGGTCGATCTTGGGCCGGGCCCGGGTGATCCAGCGCGACGGCCGCTCGCCGGTGACGCCCAGGTCGGGGCGCTTGCGCAGGCGCGGCGGCGCCTTACTGCGCCACCGGACGATGTCCTGCGGCGCGTCCACGCCGTCCTGGCCGCCTTCGAAACCGCCGGCCAGGTAGCGCGCGTTCCAGCCGGCGTCGCGCAGCGCCTGGGCGGCGTCACGGCTCACTTCGTGGCCGTACACGCAGTAGACGACCGCCTCGCGCGGCGCATGCTCCCGCGCGAACGCGGGGAGATCCACAGGGTCGCAGCGCTGCGTGCCGGCGACCAGCCGGTCGCCGGCCGCGAAGGCGGCCGCGCGGCGCACGTCCAGCACCAGCGGCGCATCGGCGCGGCCCAGCCGGGCGGCGAGTTCTGCGGGAGAAATGGATGGGTCAGGTGAAACGGTGTCCATGAGCGCAATTCCCAAGTCGAGTTGCCAGCGCTTGGACGGGACACCGTCTATCCGAGGGGACCGGGAGGCTGAATTCCCGTTGCCGCGGATGCTACCTCAACCCCGCTCGAAGCGGAACACCGCGGTGCCGGCGCGCAGGTTGGGCAGCAGGCGCACCTCGCGTCCCTCCTGCATGCCGAAGGCGTCCAGCAGCGACAGGCGGTTGCGGGTGGCCAGCACCTCGAAGTCCTTGTAGGTGCCCACGCGGATGTTGGGCGTGTCGTACCACTGGTAGGGCAGGCGCTTGGTCACCGGCATGCGGCCGCGGGCAACGGCCAGCCGGTTGGGCCAGTGGGCGAAATTGGGGAAGGCCACGATGCCCACCTTGCCCACCCGGGCCGTCTCGCGCAGCATGGTCTCGGCATTGCGCAGGTGCTGCAGGGTGTCGATCTGCAGCACCACGTCGAACGAGTCGTCGTCGAACATGGCCAGGCCCTCTTCCAGGTTCAGCTGGATCACGTCGACCCCGCGCCTGACGCAGGCCAGCACGTTGGCGTCGGCGATCTCCACGCCGTAGCCGCTGCAGCCGCGCTCGCGCTGCAGCAGATGGAGCAGGGCGCCGTCGCCGCAGCCCAGGTCCAGCACGCGCGAGCCCGGCGGCACCATGCGGGCGATGGTCTGCATCAAGGGACGGTCGCTCATGCACTGAACTCCGCGGCGATGCGGTCGAAGTACGCGCGCACCACGGCCAGGTAGCGCGCGTCCTCCAGCAGGAAGGCGTCGTGGCCGTGGGGTGCGTCGATCTCGGCGTAGCTGACGCGCCGCCGGTTGTCCAGCAGCGCCTTGGCGATCTCGCGGCTGCGCGCCGGCGGGAAGCGCCAGTCGGTGGTGAAGCTCACCAGCAGGAAGTCGGCGGTGGCGGTGGCCAGGGCCTTGGCCAGGCTGCCGCCGTGCGCGCGCGCCGGGTCGAAGTAGTCCAGCGCGCGCGTGATCAGCAGGTAGGTGTTGGCGTCGAAGTACTCGCTGAACTTGTCGCCCTGGTAGCGCAGGTAGCTCTCGATCTGGAACTCGATGTCCTGCGTGGTGTACCGCAGGTCGATGCCGTCCCTGAGCTGTCTTCCGAACTTCTCGTTCATCACGTCGTCACTCAGGTACGTGATGTGGCCGATCATGCGGGCGATGCGCAGGCCGCGCTTGGGCACCACGCCGTGCCGGTAGAAGTGGCCGCCGTGGAAATCCGGGTCGGTGACGATGGCCCGGCGCGCCACCTCGTTGAAGGCGATGTTCTCGGCCGTGAGGTTGGGCGCGCTGGCGATCACCGCCGCGTGCCGCACGCGACGCGGGTACTGCAGCGTCCAGGACAACGCCTGCATGCCGCCCAGGCTGCCGCCCATCACGGCGGCCAGGCTGGCTATGCCCAGGGCGTCCAGCAGGCGTGCCTGGGCATCGACCCAGTCCTCCACGGTCACCACCGGGAAGTCGGCGCCCCAGGGCCGGCCGGTGGCGGGGTTGGCGTGCATGGGCCCGGTGGAGCCGAAGCACGAACCCAGGTTGTTGACGCCGATGACGAAGAAGCGCTCGGTATCCAGCGGCTTGCCCGGGCCGATCATGGTGTCCCACCAGCCTTCGGAGCCGGGCTGGCCCTCGTACACCCCGGCCACATGGTGCGAGGCGTTGAGCGCGTGGCACACCAGCACCGCGTTGCTGCGGTCGGCGTTGAGCCTGCCGTAGGTCTCGTAGGCCAGGTCGTAGCCGGCCATGGACGCGCCGCTTTGCAGGGCCAGCGGCGCGTCGAAGTGCATGGACTGCGGGACGGCGTTCAGGGTCATGGGCGATGGGTCGGCGGCAACAAAAAACCCGGCTCGCTAAACACGAGGCCGGGCTGCTGCAGGCGCTTCGTCTTTAGCTGAACTTGGTTAAGCGCCCGCAAGCGGAAGCAAATCGGCGCTGGGCGGCAGTATAGCCGCGCCGCCGGGCTTCAGCTCCAGCCCAGCAGCACTCCCACGCCCAGCGCCAGGAAGATCAGGGCCGAGACCACGTGCACCGCCCGCACCGGCACGCGCCGCATCACGCGCTCGCCGAACCAGACCACCGGCGCGTTGGCCAGCATCATGCCCAGCGTGGTGCCCACCACCACCGCGGTCCAGCCGGTGTACTGCGCGGCCAGCATCACGGTGGCGATCTGCGTCTTGTCGCCCATCTCCGCCAGGAAGAACGCCACCAGGGTGGCGACGAACACGCTACCGCGCGGCGACCGCGGCGCGTCGTCGGCATCGAGCTTGTCGGGCACCAGCATCCACACCGCCATGCCGACGAAGGAGGCGGCCAGCAGCCAGCGCAGCAGCTGGGGCCCCAGCCAGGTGGTGACCCAGGCGCCGGCCGCGCCGGCCAGGGCGTGGTTGGCCAGGGTGGCGGTCAGGATGCCGCCCAGGATGGGCCAGGGGCGGCGAAAGCGGGCGGCCAGCACCAGGGACAGCAGCTGCGTCTTGTCGCCCATCTCGGCAAGGGCCACGATGCCGGTGGAAAGGAGGAAGGCTTCCATGGGGGGCGCCATGGTACCCGCGGCCCGGGCCTGCTCGGCAGCGGGTCGCCCGCCGCCGGAGCCCTGGCAGCGCGAAGCCCGCTCATGGCCCATAATCACGGGGCCGCGCAAGCGGCACCGTTTGCGGTGTTTGGTCAGTTTCGCGTCTTCGAATGAAGTTTTGAGTTTGTGATTGCGTCCCGGCTCCATCGCTATTTCCGCGTTTTTTCCTAGGAGCCTTCATGGGCAACAAACTTTACGTGGGCAACCTGCCCTATTCCTACCGCGACAGTGACATGGAGCAGGCGTTCAGCCAGTTCGGCACCGTCTCCAGCGCCAAGGTCATGATGGAGCGCGACACCGGCCGCTCCAAGGGCTTCGGCTTCGTCGAGATGAGCAGCCCGGCCGAGGCGCAGGCCGCCATCGAAGGCATGAACGGCCAGCAGATCGGCGGCCGCGGCCTGGTCGTCAACGAGGCCCGTCCGATGGAGCCGCGCACCGGCGGCGGCGGTGGTGGTTTCGGCGGCGGCGGTGGCCGCAGCGGTGGTGGCGGCGGCTATGGTGGCGGTGGTGGCCGCAGCGGCGGCGGCGGTGGCGGCGGCTACGGTGGTGGCCGCGGCGGCTACTGATCCATGGACAGGCCGCGCACCGCGCGGTGACTCAACCAAAGGGCCTACATGGCCCTTTTTTCATGGGCGCGGCGGCCGCAAAGGTCTTGCATACCCCCCGGATATCTGTTTCATAATTACCGGGCGTGGGTTAAGCAGTGTCACGCAGGATTGCGGTGAACAGGTCACTTTTCGCGTCGCTGGTTGGTCGAATGCGCTTTCGGGACTCCATCGCTTAAGGTCTTAGTGTTTCTTTAGGAGTCCCTATTTCATGGGCAACAAACTTTACGTGGGCAACCTGCCCTACTCGGTGCGCGACAGTGACCTGGAGCAGGCCTTCAGCCAGTTCGGCGCGGTGTCCAGCGCCAAGGTCATGATGGAGCGCGACACCGGCCGCTCCAAGGGCTTCGGCTTCGTCGAGATGGGCAGCGATGCCGAGGCCCAGGCCGCCATCAACGGCATGAACGGCCAGCCGCTGGGCGGCCGCAGCGTGGTGGTCAATGAAGCCCGCCCGATGGAATCGCGTCCGCGCACCGGCGGCTACGGTGGCGGTGGCAGCGGTGGTGGTTACGGCGGCGGCGGTGGTGGCGGCTACGGTGGTGGTGGTAGTGGCGGTGGCGGTGGCGGCCGCAGCGGTGGCGGCGGCGGTTACGGCGGCGGTGGCGGTGGCCGCGGTGGCAATGACGGCGGCTTCCGCAGCCCCTACGGCTCGGGTCCGCGCGGCGGCGGCCGCGGCGGCAACAGCTACTGATCAGCGACCGTACAAAGATCAGCATCAAAGCGGGGCAAAGCCCCGCTTTTTCTTTGGGAGCGTCGGGGAGCAACGGGCTCCGCCGCCCCAGAAACCGCCGCTATCAAAAGCGCAGCACAAGCAGGCGCTTCCTACGTACGTCATCCGCATCGTCTGACATCGCCGCGGCTGAGAGTGGATAGATTGTTCCAACTCGAAACAATCTGTCCCAAACCCCCTGATGTGCAGCCCTTCCTTCACGACCTCAGCACGGGCGGCTGCTAACCCACGGGTTCGCATCGCATGAGCCTGCGCCTGCACTCCCGGATCGCCGGCGGGTGGGCCGTGCTGGCGGCCGCCTGCCTGCTGTGCCTGGCGGCCGTGTGGAATGGCCAGCCCCTGCTGTATCCCGACACGCCGACTTACCTGCGCGGCGCTGAAATGGGCGCGGGCAAGGCGCTGGGCGGACGGGTGGCACCCTGGCTGCCTGCCGAGCCGGCGCCCGCCGCCGATGCGCCGGCATCCACCCCGCAGGCCGCCGACGCCGCCAGGCCCAAGGGCCTGACCTCGGTGGAGGACAAGGTGGTGCTGGCCGGCCGCTCGGTCTATTACGGCGCCCTGCTGTACGCCAGCCACCTGGCGGGCAGCCTGTGGCTGACCGTGGCGCTGCAGGCGCTGTGCGTGGCCTACCTGCTGCAGCTGCTGATGGTGCGGCTGTGGGGGCTGGGGACGCGGCACCTGCTGGGCACGGTGGCGGCCCTGGGGCTGCTCACGCCGCTGGCGGCCTACACCGGTTTCCTGATGCCGGACATCTTCGCCGGGCTGGGCATCCTGGCCATGGCCACACTGGCCGCCTACTGGCAGCGCCTGGGACGGGCCGACCGCATCGCGCTGTCGCTGCTGCTGCTGTTCGGCCTGTGCGCGCACGCCAGCCATGTCGTCATCGCCGCGGCCCTGCTGGGGGTGGGGCTGCTGGCGCGGCTGTCCACCCGCCGCTGGAAGCACCTGCCCGGGGCGGCCTTCGCGGTGGCGGGCGCCTGCATCGTCGCGGCGGTGGCGGCCGAGTGGGTGTTCAACCAGGCCGTGACCCGGGCAGTGGGTGCGCCGCCGCTGCGCATGCCGCACCCCATGGCGCGCCTGGTCGACATGGGCCCCGGCACCGATTACCTGCGGCGCAACTGCCCGCGGGCCGGCTACGAGGCCTGCGCCTTCCTGGCCAACTACCCGACCGCCTGGGACGATTTCCTGTTCTCCACCGACCCGAACAAGGGCGCCTTCGCGCTCGCCGACGCCGCCGGCAAGCGCCGCATGGCGGCCGAGCAGCTGCGCTTCGTGGCCGACGTGGTGCGCCACGACCCGGCAGGCGTGGCGGCGGGCGTGGCGGCGGACGTGCTGCGACAGCTTGCGCTGTTCCGGGTGGACATCTGGGGTTACGGCCCGCGCGAGCTGGCCATGTACGAAGGCCGCGTGCCGCCCTCGCTGTACGCCGGCATGCGCGCCAGCCGCGGCGCCTACAACCCCCGCTACAACCAGTGGCTGAGCGCGGCCACCTACCTGAGCACGGCCGCGGCCGTGCTGGCGCTGCTGTGGTGGTGGCGCCGCGCGTCCTCGGCCGGGGCGCTGTCCCCGGCAGCCGAGCCGCGGCGCTTTGCCGATTTCCTCTGGATCACGCTGGCCGGTATCGCCCTCAACGCCCTCGTGTGCGCCAGCCTGGCCTCGTCGGCGGACCGCTTCCAGGCGCGCGTGATCTGGCTGCTGCCTTTCCTGGCGCTGTCGGCGCTGGCGCTGGCCTATGCGCGCCGCCCGACCGAGACCACCGCCGCGGCTTCCCCGCCGCCTTCCCTCAACCCCTCTTCGACCACTTCACTTCAAGGATCCGCTTCATGAGCAGTGCCATCCCTTCATCCACCGCGGCGCCGGACACGCGCGCCCGCTTCAGCGACTACCTGAAGATGGCCCGGCTGGACCACATGACCAAGCACGTCTTCATCCTGCCCGGCCTGGTGCTGGCGTGGGTGCTGCGCGACCCGTCGCTGGAAGGCGTCTGGCTGAACATCCTGCTGGGCTTCGGCAGCGCGGTGCTGATCGCCTCGGCCAACTACATCATCAACGAGTGGCTGGACCGTGAGTTCGACGCCTTCCATCCCGACAAGTCCAAGCGCCCCGCGGTCAACATGGAGATGTCGGCGCTGCCGGTGTATGGCGGCTATGCCTTCTGCAGCCTCGCCGGCATCGCGCTCGGCTGGCTGGTGGGACCGGTGTTCTTCGTCACCACCCTGCTGTTCTGGCTGTCGGGCGTGATCTACAACGTCCGGCCGATCCGCTCCAAGGACAAGGCCTACCTGGACGTGCTGTCCGAGTCGCTGAACAACCCGATCCGGCTGATGCTGGGCTGGGGCATGATCGAGCATGGCTCGGTGGCGCCCGCCTCCCTGCTGCTGGCCTACTGGATGGGCGGCGCCTTCCTGATGGGCGCCAAGCGCCTGTCCGAGTACCGCGAGATCGCGGCCGGCCCCGGCGTGGGCGTGCTGCACCGCTATCGCCGCTCGTTCCAGCACTACACCGAGGAGCGGCTGACCATCTCGGTGTTCGTCTATGCGCTGCTGGCCCTGCTGCTGATCGGCTTCTTCCTGGTCAAGTACCGCATCGAGTACCTGATCGCCTGCCCGCTGATCATCGCCATGTTCGCTCACTACCTGGGCCTGTCCATGCGCAGCGGTTCGGTGGCGCAGAAGCCCGAGAAGCTGTTCCGCGAGAAGCGCCTGATGGTGATCAGCGGCGCCACCGTGGTGGCCCTGGTGGTGCTGAGCTTCGTCAACATCCCCGCGCTGCAGGGCTTCACCGAGCCGCACTACATCACCGTGACCGAGAACCGCCGCTGATGCAGGACACCGCTTCTTCTTCGCAAGGGGCGGCGCCGGCGCGCATCGACTGGTCCGGGGTGGACCTCGTCGTCTTCGACGTGGACGGCACGCTGTACGACCAGCGCCGGCTGCGCCTGGCGATGCTGCGGCGCCTGCTCGGCCACACGTTGCGCACGCGCAGCCTGCAGACGCTGCGCGTCCTGCGCAGCTTCCGCCGGGTGCGCGAGCAGCTGGGCGAGGAGGCCGGCGTCAACTTCCTGGTGGAGCAGTACAGCCGCACCGCACGGCTGCACGGCTGCGCGCCCGAGCAGGTCGAGCGGCTGGCCACCGACTGGATGGAGACGCGCCCGCTCGACCTGCTGGCCGCCGCGCGCTACCCGCACGTGGACGCCGTGTTCGCCGGCCTGCGCGCCGCGGGCAAGCAGGTGGCGGTGTTCTCGGACTACCCGGCCGTCGCCAAGCTGCAGGCGCTGGGCCTGGCGGCCCAGCCGGTGGTGAGCGCCTGCGACGCGGCGGTGGCCAGGCTCAAGCCCGACCCCACCGGACTGCTGGCCATCCTGCGCGCCACCGGCGTGGCGCCGTCGCGCACGCTGATGGTGGGCGATCGCTTCGACCGCGACGCTGCCGTGGCCGATCGGGCCGGCGTGCGCGCGCTGATCCGATCGCGCGAGCCGCACCCCACGGTCCCCACCTTCCGCCGCTACGACGATCCGGTGTTCCAGCCGCTGCTGGCGTCATCGCCGGTGCCCGCCGCGGCATGAAGGCCACGGCCCCCACCGGCGGCCCGGCGGCCATGCCCCCCATGGGCGGCGGCCTGCCGCGGCTGGCGCGCCAGGCGCTGGGCTACCTCATGACCGGCGGGCTGGCCGCCGTGGTGGACATCGGCGGCTTCCACCTGCTCGCGCCGCAGTTCTCCGGTGTGCTGTGGCCCGCCGTGCTGAGCTTCCTGGTGGCGGCGGTGGTGAACTACACGCTGTCGTCGCTGTGGGTCTACCGGCGCCAATGGCGCTCGTTGCGGCGCGCGGCGCTGTTCCTGCTGTTCGCCTGCGTGGGGCTGGCGATCAACGCCGGCGTCACCTGGGCCATCGCGGGCGCGCTGCCGGTGCACCCCACGCTGGCCAAGGTGGGCGGGGTGGGCATCGCCTTCGTCGCCAACTTCCTGATGAACACCTTCATCGTGTTCCGCGCCGGCGACGACCGCTGACGCCGCGGGGAGAGCAGCGGAGAAGTCAGCCCGCCTCGCCGCGGCGGTGCTTGCGCGGGCGGCCGGCCAGCAGCCGGTCGAACACCGGGTTGGGCAGCAGGCGCAGCAGCCGGGCCACCACGCCCATCTGCCAGGGGATGAAGCGGTGGCTGGCGCCCGCCGCGATGGCGCGGAACGCCCGGTCGGCAAAGGCGTCCGCCGGCATCAGGAAGGGCATGGCGTAGCGGTTCTGCCGCGTCAGCGGCGTGTCGATGTAGCCGGGGCTGATCGTCACCACCCGCACGCCGCTGGCGCGCAGCTCGCCGCGCAGGCTCTCGCAGTAGCTGATCACCGCGGCCTTGCTGGCGCAGTAGGCGCCATGGCCCGGCAGGCCGCGCATGCCGGCCACGCTGGCGATGCCCACCAGGGTGCCGCTGCCGCGCCGCGCCATCGGTTCGACAAAGGGGTGGAAGGTGGCGGCCAGGCCGATGTTGTTGGTGGCGTAGGTCTGGGCGATGACCTCCAGGTCCTCGCGCACCGCGGTGTCCACGCCGATGCTGATGCCGGCGTTGGCGACCACCACGTCGGGCAGGCCCTGCGCGGCGATGCAGGCCTGGCCGGCCGCCACGATGCCGGCGGTGTCGGCCACGTCCGCGCCGTAGACGGCGCAGCGGTCCGCGCCCAGCCCCTGCGCCAGGGCCCAGGCCTGCATCTCGCCGGTGCGGCGCGCCGCCAGGGCCAGCCGCCAGCCGGCCTGCGCATAGCGCGCCGCCAGCGCCTGGCCGATGCCGCTGGAGGCCCCGGTGATGAAGACCAGCCGGCTCACCGCAGGCCCTTCATCCAGGGCCCTTCACCGCGCATCGCCGCCCGCCGCCGCGCCGCCCGGCTGCAGCGTGCCGCGCACCCGGCCGCGCAGCTCCATCACGCGGTCCAGGTTGTCGTAGTCCAGGCTGTCGGCGGTGAACTGGTCGCTGCCGCGCACCAGCACCACCGGCTTGGGCGAGGTGACGCGCTCGGTATCCAGGAAGGCGTGCAGGAACTCGCCGCGCACCTGCATGCGCGGCTGCGGACTGCCGCCGGGGCCCGTGCCCGCCTCGCGCGTGACCACCGCGTCGCCGACCAGCTGCACCTCGGTGCCGTCGCCGTTGGAGATGCCGCGCCGGGCGGTGGCGGTGGTCAGCTCGCCCTGCTCGTTGAAGAAGCGGATGCGCGGCTGGTCGATCTCCAGCGTGTCGGTGTCCGGGTAGTGGCGCCCCTCGGTACCGAAGATCTCGCTCTTGAGGCGGCCGCCGGCGTCGAAGGTGCGCAGGGAGAAGCGCCGCATGAAGTAGTCGGGCTCGTGCGTGAGGGGGCGCTGCGCGGCCGGCGCCTGGAAGGTGGGCGTGTTGCGCGCCAGCCAGTAGGTGCCCAGCGCCATCATGCCCATGATCACGGCCGGCAGGTACAGCGCGGCGCGGTCCCAGGCCGTGCGCAGGCGCCCGGCCAGGCCGGCGGGGCGCAGGGCCGCCCTCACGCGTAGCGCTCCAGCAGGCCGGCATAGCGCCCGCTGGCCACCAGCAGCAGGTCGCAGAACTCGCGCGCCGCGCCGCCGCCGCCGGCGGCCGCCGTCACGTAGCGCACCGCGGCGCGGACCTCCGCGTGGGCGTTGGCCGGCGCGGCCGCGAACGCGCAGCGCCGCAGCACCGGCAGGTCGGGCCAGTGCGTCGCCGATGGCGGCCGCCTCGTGCCAGCCCAGGCTCAGCGCCGCCAGCGTCTGCTCGGCGGCTGGCGCCTTGTCCTCGGTGCCGTAGTGCACGCGGGTGATGCCCAGGGCGGCCAGCCGGGCGCGCAGCGCGGGCGAGTCGCGCCCGGTGATGACCACCGGCGTGATGCCCGCCTGCTGCAGCAGCTTGAGCCCCAGGCCGTCAAGGATGTTGAAGCGCTTGAGGGCCTCGCCCTCGGCCGACAGGTACAGGCCGCCGTCGGTCAGCACGCCGTCCACGTCGAAGAAGGCCACGCGCACGCCCTGCGCGGCGAGCAGCAGGGCCGGGTCGAACTGCAGGGCGGGGGTCATGTTCTCAAATGACTTTCGCGCGCATCAGGTCGTTGCTGCTCACGGCGCCGCACAGCCGGCCCTGGTCGTCGATCACCAGCACGCTGTTGATGCGGTGCTTTTCCATCAGTTCCGCCGCCTCCACCGCCAGCACGTCGTCGCGGATGACGCCGCGGGGGTTGGGATGCATCACCTCGCGCGCCGTCAGCCCGCGCAGGTCCCGGCCCTTCTCGACCAGGCGGCGCAGGTCGCCGTCGGTGAAGATGCCCAGCACGCGGCCCTCGCCGTCCACCACGGCCGAGGCGCCCAGGCCCTTGGCGCTCATCTCGCGCATCAGCTCGGTGAAAGGCGTGTCCGCGCCCACGCGCGGCACGGCGCCGCCCGCGCGCATCACGTCGCGCAGGTGCGTCAGCAGCTTGCGACCCAGGGCGCCTCCGGGGTGCGAGCGCGCGAAATCCTCGGTGCGAAAGCCGCGCGCGTCCAGCAGCGCGACGGCCAGCGCGTCGCCCAGCGCGAGCTGGGCGGTGGTGCTGGCCGTGGGCGCCAGGTTGAGCGGGCAGGCCTCCTTCGCGACGCCGCTGTCCAGCACGATGTCGGCGTGGCGCGCCAGGGTGGACTGCGCGTTGCCGGTCATGGCCACCAGGGGCGCGCCCAGGCGCTTGAGCACCGGCAGGATGGCGGTGATCTCGTCGCTCTCGCCGCCGTTGGAGATGGCCAGCACCAGGTCCGCCGGCTTGATCATGCCGAGGTCGCCGTGGCTGGCCTCGGCCGGGTGCACGAACATCGCCGCCGTGCCGGTGGAGGCCAGCGTGGCCGCCACCTTGCGGCCGATGTGGCCGCTCTTGCCCATGCCCATCACGACCACGCGGCCGGTCACGGCCAGCATGGCCTCGACGGCCCGGGCGAAGGCGGCGCCGGTGCGCGCCTTGAGCCCCAGCACGGCGGCGGCCTCGATGTCAAAGGTTTCCTGCGCGAGCGCGAGGGCGCGGGCGGCGTCGAAGGCCGGTGCCGTGCCCGTCGCCGCGGCCTGTCCGAAGGCTGTCGATGCGGTCATCCGCGGGATTCTACGGTTGGGGCTTCGCTTAGCATCCACCCCATGTCCACGCTGGAGCTCACGCTGCTGTACCTGCTGGCCGCGGTGCTCGGCGTGGTGGCCTGCCGCTCGCTCAGGCTGCCGCCCATGCTGGGCTACCTGGCGGTGGGGGTGCTGATCGGCCCCAACGCCCTGGGCCTGAGCCAGGACGCCGAGGCGGTGCGCCACCTGGGCGAGTTCGGCGTGGTGTTCCTGATGTTCGTGATCGGGCTGGAATTCAACCTGCCCAAGCTGCGCGCCATGCGCGGCCACGTGTTCGGGCTGGGCCTGTTCCAGGTGGTGCTGACCATCCTGCTGGGGACCGTCGGCAGCCTGGTGCTCGCATGGCTGCTGCCCTCGTTCTGGCGCATGAGCTGGCAGACGGCGCTGGCCCTGTCCGGCGCGCTGACCATGAGCAGCACCGCCATCGTGATCAAGCTCATGGCCGAGCGGCTGGAGCTGGAGTCCGAGCACGGCAAGCGCGTGATGGGCGTGCTGCTGTTCCAGGACCTGGCCGTCGTGCCGCTGCTGGTGCTGATCCCGGCCCTGGGCAGCAAGCCCGAGACGCTGCTGGCGGCGCTGGGCCTGGCCACGCTCAAGGCGGCCGGCCTGGTGCTGCTGCTGCTGGTGGGCGGGCAGCGGCTGATGCGCTGGTGGCTCACCCTGGTGGCGCGGCGCAAGAGCGAGGAGCTGTTCGTGCTGAACCTGCTGCTGATCACGCTGGGCCTGGCCTGGCTGACCGAGCTGGCGGGGCTGTCGCTGGCGCTGGGCGCCTTCATCGCCGGCATGCTGATCTCGGAGACCGAGTACAAGCACCAGGTGGAGACCGACATCCGGCCGTTCCACGACGTGCTGCTGGGCCTGTTCTTCATCACCATCGGCATGATGCTGGACTGGCGCCTGGTGGGCCAGCGCTGGGGCCTGGTGCTGCTGCTGCTGTCGGCACCGCTGCTGTTCAAGCTGGCCCTGGTGACCCTGCTGGCGCGCGGCTTCGGCGCCTCCATGGGCGTGTCGCTGCGCACCGGGCTGTACCTGGCGCAGGCCGGCGAGTTCGGCTTCGTGCTGCTGACCCTGGCGGCGCAGAACGGCCTGGTGCGGCCGGAGCTGCTCAACCCGGTGCTGGCCAGCATGGTGATCTCCATGCTGGCCACGCCCTTCATCATCATGTGGAGCAACCGCATCGTGATGAAGCTGGTGGCCGGCGAATGGCTGCAGCAGTCGCTGCAGATGACCACCATCGCGCGCAAGTCCATCAACGCCAACAAGCACGTGATCATCTGCGGCTACGGCCGCTGCGGCCAGAACCTGGCGCGCATGCTCGAGCGCGAGGGCATCCCCTACATGGCGCTGGACCTGGACCCCGACCGGGTGCGCCACGCCGCCGCCGCCGGCGACTCGGTGGTGTTCGGCGACGCGGCGCGGCTGCAGTCGCTGGCGGCCGCGGGCCTGGCGCGTGCCAGCGCGGTGGTGGTGACCTACCTGGACACCGCCGGGGCCATGAAGGTGCTGGCCCACACCCGCGCGCACGCGCCCCAGGTGCCGGTGATCGTGCGCACCAGCGACGACCACGACCTGGAGAAGCTGCAGGCCGCCGGCGCCACCGAGGTGGTGCCCGAGGCGCTGGAGGGCTCGCTGATGCTGGCCAGCCACGCGCTGGCGCTGGTGGGCGTGCCCATGCGCCGCGTCATCCGCATCGTGCAGGAGCAGCGCGACGCCCGCTACAACCTGCTGCGCGGCTACTTCCACGGCGCCGACGACGACACGGCGGACGAGCTGGAAGCCGAGCGCCTGTCCACCGTCACGCTGCCCCTGGGCGCGCGCGCGGCCGGCCGCGCGCTGGGGCATTTCGCGCTGCACGCCATGGGCGTGCGGGTGGTGAGCCTGCGCCGGCAGGAAGGCGGCACGGTGCTGCCGGAGGCCGACCCGGTGCTGGCCGACGGCGACACGCTGGTGCTGTGCGGCCGCGCCGAGTCGCTGGCGCTGGCGGAGGAGAAGCTGCTGCGCGGCTAGCGCAGGTCGCCGTACTGGGTTCCGCTCAGGGACGAGCCGAGCAGCTTGGGATCGCCCAGCTCGGTGTCCTCGAAGCCGGTGAGCAGGGTGTAGTTCTGCGCGGCCTGCCTGGGCGCGGCGGGCCGGGCGACGCCCGAGGCCAGGGCCTGCTTGAAGGCGGCGACCTCGTCTTCGGCGATGGGCTCGAAGCGCGACGAGGCCTTGCGGGCCGGCGCGGCGGCGGCGGTGGCGGCAGCAGCAGCGGGAGCAGGCGCATCGGCCTGCAGCGGGACCGGGCCCGAGGGCGGCGTCGAATCCAGCGGCATGGGCCGCGAGGACGGTTCGCGCGGCGTGCGCGGGCCCGGCGTGCCGACGCCGGCCGGCTCGCCGGCGCGCCAGTAGACCGCGGTAACGGCGATGTCGTGCCGCGTCCGGGCGCCCTGGACGATGGCGGATTCCACCTTGGCCAGCCGGGCCATGTCGTCCACGGCGCCGTGCGCCAGGTCCACCATCACCAGGAACTGCCGGCCGCGCCCGTCCAGCGACAGCACCTTGAACTTGTAGCTGGCCGAAAGCACGGCGGCGCGCATCATGGCGTCGCGCACCACCAGGTACAGCAGCTCGCGCCGGGCCGAGCGCTCGCCCTTGCGGCTGGAAGCGCGGCGGCCGTCTCCGAGCATGCTGTCGCCGGCATCGGCATTCTTGGACCTGGTCAACCAGCTGAACAAGGACATCGTGAACCTTCCCTCAGCGCACGGGGCGCAATTCGTCATCTTTTTTGTCGCGCTCGTCCTGCCAGGGCCCTGCGTCAGCAGCGAACCTGCGCAAACGGCGCGAACACCGTTGCGTGTGCAAGAAGAAGGCCTGACTGCGGCTCAGGTGACCGCCACCCGCTTGGGCTTGTTGATCAGCCGGCGCGAGATCAGCGAACCCAGCGCCATCGCGATCTCCAGCGCGATCGCGGGGTTGCGGTTGGACAGCTCGGTGAAGCGCAGGGGCGTCAGGCTCCAGATCTTGCAGGCATCGGCCGCCTGCACGGTCGCGTTGCGCGGCAGCCCGGTGAAGAAAGCGCCTTCGCCCACGGCCGAGCCGGCGCTCACTACCGCCAGGCGTACCCGGCCCTTCTCGTCCTCGAGGTGGACGGTCAGCGAGCCGCTCTCGACCATGTACAGCGTGCGGTCCACCGAGCCTTGATCGATCAGCTTCTGCGCCCGGGTCAGGCCGAAGGGCTGCAGGTAGCTGCCCAGCACCTCCCATTGCATGGGCTTGAGCGCTGGCGTGAACGCGTCGCGGGTCCCGTTGCGCATGATGGCCTGGACCAGGCCGTTCACGTCGAACCGGAGGGGACTGCGCAACGGAGCGTTCATGGGCCGACACTAAAAGACCGCTGAGACGCCCACAAGCGGCACTTACCGGCGTTTACATCTGAAACTCCGGCTGAGCAACCTGTAACCGCGCGTCCGCGCTACTTGCCGATGCAGAAGCTGGAGAAGATGACGCCCAGCAGGTCGTCCGCGGTGAATTCGCCGGTGATGGCCGCCAGCGCGCTCTGCGCCAGGCGCAGCTCCTCGGCCAGCAGCTCCAGGGCCAGGGCCTGCGGCGCCAGATGCGCCTCGGCCAGCGCCAGGTGCTGCCCGACCTGGCGCAGGGCCTGGACGTGGCGCTGGCGGGCGATGAACAGGCCTTCGGGGGCGGATTGCCAGCCGGCCACCTCGAGCAGGCGCCGGCGCAGGAGGTCCAGGCCGGCGCCGGTCTTGGCGGAGAGGGTGAGTGAGGTGGCGGGGGGGGAGGGAGGAACCGCCGCGTCGGCCTTGTTCCAGACGTCGATCACCGGCACCGCCTGCGGCAGCTTCTCGCGCAGGCTGTGCGCGATCGCCTCGTCGGCGGCCCGGTAGTCGGCGAGGGCCGTCCGCGTCAGGTCGTGCAGGAACACCACCGCGTCGGCCTGCGCGATGCGGCCCCAGGCCCGTTCGATGCCGATCCGCTCCACCGGGTCGGCGCCTTCGCCCTGGGGGCGGATGCCGGCGGTATCCACCACGTGCACCGGCACGCCCTCGATCTGGAGGGTCTGGCTGACCACGTCACGCGTGGTGCCGGGAATGGGCGTGACGATGGCCAGCTCGGCGCCGGCCAGGGCGTTGAGCAGCGAGCTCTTGCCGGCGTTGGGCTGGCCGGCGATCACCACCTGGATGCCCTCGCGCAGCAGCGCGCCCTGGCGGGTGCGCGCCAGCACCTGGTCCAGCCGGTCCCGCAGCCGGTCCAGCTGGCCCTGGGCGTCGGACTGCTTCAGGAAGTCGATCTCCTCCTCGGGGAAGTCCAGCGTCGCCTCCACCAGCATGCGCAGCTGGACCAGCGCGTCGCGCAGCTGGTGCACCTCGCGCGAGAACTCGCCGGCCAGCGAGCGGCTGGCGCTGCGCGCCGCGGCCTCGGTGCTGGCGTCGATCAGGTCGGCGATGGCCTCGGCCTGGGCCAGGTCGATCTTGTCGTTGAGGAAGGCGCGCTGGGTGAACTCGCCGGGCTCGGCCACGCGCAGGCCCATGGCCTGGCCGGCCTCCAGGCAGCGCGCCAGCAGCAGCTGCAGCACCACCGGCCCGCCGTGCGCCTGCAGCTCCAGCACGTCCTCGCCGGTGTAGGAATGCGGCGCCGGGAAGTGGATGGCCAGGCCGTGGTCGATGGGCGTGCCGTCGGCGGCGCGGAACGCCAGGTAGGTCGCCTCGCGCGGTTTCAGCGCCCGGCCGCACAGCGCGGCGATGACCGGCTGCACGCTTTGGCCCGACACGCGCACGATGCCCACCGCGCCGCGGCCGGGAGCCGTGGCGATGGCGGCGATGGGCTGGTCGCGTGGCGCCAGCGTTCAACTCCCTCCGAACTTCGGCAGGTTGAACTCCGGCGGCACCCCCATGCGCGTGTTGATCAGCCACTGCTGGGCGATCGACAGCACGTTGTTGGTGATCCAGTACAGCACCAGGCCGGCCGGGAAGAAGAAGAACATCACCGAGAAGATCAGCGGCATGAACCACATCAGCCTGGCCTGCATCGGGTCCGGCGGGGCCGGGTTCAGCGCGGTCTGCAGCAGCGTGGTCAGCGTCATCACGACCGGCAGGATGAAGTACGGGTCGGGCGAGGACAGGTCGCGGATCCAGCCGATCCAGGGCGCGTTGCGCATCTCCACCGACGACAGCAGCACCCAGTACAGCGCGATGAACACCGGGATCTGCACCAGGATGGGCAGGCAGCCGCCCAGCGGGTTGACCTTCTCCTCGCGGTAGATGCGCATCATCTCCTGCTGCATCTGCTGCGGGTTGTCCTTGTAGCGCTCGCGCAGCTGCATCACGCGCGGGTTGATGGCCTTCATCTTGGCCATGCTCTCGTAGCCCTTGGCCTGCAGCCAGTAGAAGGCGATCTTGATCACCAGCACCAGGGCGACGATGGACCAGCCCCAGTTGCCCAGGACCGAGTGCAGCTTGTCCAGCAGCCAGTACAGCGGCTTGGCCAGGATGGTGAAGATGCCGTAGTCCTTGACCAGGTCGAGCCCGGGCGCCACGCGCTCGAGCATCTTCTCCTCCTGCGGGCCGGCGAAGAACTTGGCCTCGACGACCTGCGCGGCGCCCGGCGCCACGGGCTGCGGCGGCGTGATCATGCCCACCGCGTACAGGCTGTTGTCGAGCTTGCGCACGAAGTTCTCGCGCGCGGTGCCCTCGGGCAGGATCCAGGCGCTGGCGAAGTAGTGCTGCACCATGGCCACCCAGCCGCTGGTAGCCTCCTTCTGGAACTCGGCCTTGTTCTTGTCGATCTCCTCGAACTCCACCTTCTGGTACTTCTGCGCCTCGGTGTAGACGGCCGGGCCGGTGAAGGTGCCGGCGGGGTTGGTGAGGAACGAGCCGCCCGAACTGCCGGCGCCGCGCACCAGCTGCACGTAGAGCTGCGGCGACACCGGGGCCGTGCCCTGGTTGATCACCTCGTGCCGCACCGGCACGTCGTAGTTGCCGCGCGTGAGGGTGTAGGTCTTGACCAGCTTCACGCCGCCCTGCGGGACGGATTCGAAGCGCGCCACCAGCTGGTTGGCGCCATCCTTGAGCTCGCGCTCGCCGCTGAAGGTCATGGGCGTCAGGTGGTTGGGCAGGTCGCCGCCCACCAGGCCGCTTTGCGCCACGTGCACGCGCTCGGGGCTCTGTTCCAGCAGCACGAAGTTGCCGGCCTTCTTGTCGGCCACGGAATCGGACGCGTGCTGCAGCAGCTCGGTGCGCACGATCGATCCGCCCTGGGTGTCGAAGGTGATGCGCATCACGTCGGTGGTCACGGTCACCTGCTCGCGCGGTGCGGCGGGCGCGGGCGCCGCGGCACCGGGGGGAGCGGCGCCGGCACCCGGCGCCTGGGCCGCCGCGGGTGCGGGCACGGGCACAGCACCCGGCGTGCCGCCCGCGGGTGCCGGCGCGGTGGCGGCCGGCGGCGTGGGCTTGGGGAAGAAGGTGGCCTGGCGGCCGTTGTGGACCTGCCATTGGTCCCACAGCAGCACCATGGAGAAGCCGAAGATC
The DNA here is from genome assembly GCF_000215705.1 of Ramlibacter tataouinensis TTB310. Taxonomy (NCBI): domain Bacteria; kingdom Pseudomonadati; phylum Pseudomonadota; class Betaproteobacteria; order Burkholderiales; family Comamonadaceae; genus Ramlibacter; species Ramlibacter tataouinensis. The sequence continues at coordinate 4,069,196 of NC_015677.1, forward strand.
ACCCACAGGATGGTGCGGCGAATGTCGTTCATGAAGAAGACTTGTTGTGTTGGAAGGGTGAGACCAGATGGGTGAACAGCCGCGGTTTCTCAACCGGTACTTCATCGATGCCGCCATCGCACCAGGGGTGGCAGCGTGCGATGCGGGCGGCCGCCAGATAAGTGCCGGCCAGCGCACCGTGGCGCTCCAGCGCGCCCAGCGCATAGGCCGAGCAGGTGGGCCAGAAGCGGCAGGCCGACCCCAGCCAGGGCGACAGCAGCAGCCGGTAGCCCTTGACCAGGGCGATGAGCGCGGCGCGGATCATGCCCGCGCCCCCGCCAGCAGCCGCTGGAGCTCGGCGCGCACGGCGCGCTTGAGCGCGTCGGAGGTGGCGCTCGGGTACAGGTCGCGGTCGAACGCCGCGCGCAGCCGCACCACGTGGGCGGCGGCAGGCAGTTCGCTCTGGAAATCCTGGGCCACGGTGTAGATCTGGCGTTTGATGGCGTTGCGGGTGACGGCGCGCTTGGCCCAGCGCTTGGGGATCAGCGCGCCGATCCAGGCCTGGTCGCGCACGGCAAACAGGGTCTGGGACCTTTCCGGGGACCCAGACCCTGTGATCGGTGGTGCGTCGAGCGCGACGCGGTGCAGGGCGAAGTGCGGGCTGCGCGAGACGGTGGCGCCGGCCATCACGGCCTGGAACTGGGCCCGGGTCTTGAGCCGCTGCACTGGCGGGGTTGCCCGCTCGGTGGCGGGGTCAGACCGCCAGGCGCTTGCGGCCCTTGGCGCGGCGGGCGTTGATGACGGCGCGGCCACCGCGGGTCTTCATGCGGACCAGGAAGCCGTGGGTACGCGCACGGCGCACTTTGGAGGGTTGGAAGGTGCGTTTCATTGTGGTGATCTCGGGAAAGCCCGCGATTATCGTCCAATCGGCCAGGCCCAGCAAGGCAAGGGGCCGGTCGCGGGCCCGGGAGCCCGGGTCGGCCGGGGCGAAAAGGCCGGTGTGGATAAGGGTTTGATAA